>SKZJ01000262.1 GCA_007127425.1 Wenzhouxiangella sp. | reverse complement strand
TCGCTCTGGGTGCGGCCCTGGGGATTATCGCTGTGGTCGTGCGGCAGGAAATCGTGCTGTTCATCATGGGGGGGTTGTTCGTTGCTGAAACGGTTTCCGTGATGATGCAGGTGCTTTATTACCGTTATAGCGGCGGCAAGCGGATTTTTCGCATGGCGCCGCTACACCACCATTACGAACTCGGCGGATGGAAGGAAACGCAGGTGGTGGTGCGCTTCTGGATCATCACCATCATGTTGGTATTGATCGGCCTGGCGACCTTGAAACTGAGATGAAGATGTCTGAAGGGAATCTCGTGCTGGTACTTGGACTCGGCGAGTCCGGCCTGGCCATGGCGCAGTGGTGCGCTGGCCAGGGTGCCCGCGTGCGCGTGGCCGACACGCGCGAGCATCCCCCGGGGCTTGCAGCTCTGCGCGCGTCCTGCCCTGATGTCGAGTTGCTGTGCGGCCGTGATTTTGACGACACGTTGCTGCGCGGGACCAGCCTGGTTGCGGTCAGCCCCGGCGTGGATCTGCGTCACCCCCTGATTGCGGCTGCGCGTGCTGCGGGTTTGCCCGTGGTGGGTGAGATGACCTTGTTTGCGCGCGCGTTGCGCCAGACTGGAGAGCACGGCCGCATCGTTGCCGTTACGGGCACTAATGGCAAGACCACAACAACCGCCCTGACCGCGGCCGCACTGCGTGAGGCGGGAGTGGATGCGGTGGCCGCGGGCAACATCAGCCCATCCGCGCTTGAAGAGCTGATGCGGCGCAGACGGGAGCGTAAACCGTTGCCGGACTGCTGGGTGCTGGAATTGTCCAGCTTTCAGCTTGAGACCATGGCCGAATTGAGTCTGCAGGCTGCCGCGGTGCTCAACGTCAGTGACGATCATCTCGACCGTCACGACAATGTGGACGCCTACGCGGGCATCAAGGCGCGCATCTTCGACAGGGCGGCGATTCAGGTACTCAATCGTGATGATGCACGTGTAAAGGCGATGGCGCGTGACGGTCTGCAGCAGATATTCATTGGCGCCGGCGCACCCGAGCGATCCACTGATTTCGGTCTGGCTGTCAATGGCGGTGAGCTCTGGCTGGTACGGGGTGAGCAGCGGTTACTTACTGTTGGCGATATTCCGCTGGCCGGGCATCACAATGCACTCAATGTTCAGGCAGCTCTCGCGCTGGGTGTCGCATTGGGTGCGGACTTGACGCGTCTGGGTGAAGCCGTCAAACGGTTCCGCGGCTTGCCGCACCGCATGGCCGTGATTGCGCGCCGGGCCGATGGTGTCACCTTTTACGACGATTCCAAGGGCACCAATGTCGGTGCCACCGTGGCTGCGCTGAAGGGCATGCAGCAATCCGTGGTGCTGATCGCGGGGGGCGACGGTAAGGGTCAGGATTTCGCTCCGCTGCGAGATGCTGTCGCAAGCAGTGTCCGCGCAGTGGTGCTCATTGGTCGGGATGCTGCCCGTATTGGTGATGTGCTGCAGGGATTGGATGTTGATGTGTTTGTGGCTCCGGATCTGGGAGCGGCGGTAGAGCGGGCGGATGCGGCGGCGCGGGCAGGTGATGCAGTCGTATTTTCCCCAGCCTGCGCCAGCTTCGACATGTTCCGCAATTATGTGCATCGTGCCGAGGTGTTTGCCGAGGCTGTGCGCCGCATCGCAGGGGAGGTGCTGTCATGATCATGGCTGGTCTGCTTTCCCGGCTGTGGCCCTTCTCTGCTGACCCGGCCCGTTCCGAGTCTGCGCGTGCAGTCAATCGGTTGTCGCGGCCCAATGCGGTGTCTCGCGATTTCGATCCCTGGCTGGTGTGGCCTTCCGTCGCATTGTTGCTCGTGGGTCTGGTGATGGTGTATTCGGCATCGATTGCGATTGCCGAAGGCAGCACTTTTACCGGCAACCAGCCGCATTATTTTCTCTCGCGCCAGGCCTTGTTCCTTATGGTTGGTCTTGGACTGGCGTTGCTTGCCTTCCAGGTGCCGATGCGCCGCTGGCAGCAGGCTGCACCGTGGCTGTTCATGGCGGGTGTGGCACTGCTGGTCATCGTGCTTATCCCCGGCTTCGGGCGCGAAGTGAATGGGGCTCAGCGCTGGATTCCGCTTGGCGCCATTAATCTGCAGCCATCCGAGTTGATGAAGCTGTTCGCGGTGTTGTACACCGCTGATTACACGGTGCGAAAGCTGCCATATCTGAACAGCTTCTACCGAGGATTCCTGCCGATGGCGGCAGTGATTCTGCTGGTGGGTTTTCTCTTGCTGAGCCAGCCTGATCTGGGTGCTTTTGCAGTCATCTGCGGCATCGCCTTTGGTGTGCTGTTTCTGGGCGGGCTTAACGTACGCATTTTTGTCACGCTGGCCGCAGTGGCGTTGATCGGGTTCGTGTTGTTGATCTGGTTTGCGCCCTACCGGCGCGACCGGGTTTTTGCTTTCCTTGATCCTTGGGATGACCCCTTCGGCCGTGGCTACCAGCTCACCCATGCGCTGATCGCCTTCGGGCGCGGCGAATGGTTCGGCGTGGGTCTGGGGGGGAGTGTGGAAAAACTGTTCTATCTGCC
>SKZJ01000298.1 GCA_007127425.1 Wenzhouxiangella sp. | reverse complement strand
GTCTGCAGCAATAAGGCTTTGAAAGCTAGAAAGAAACTCGATTCCGAGGATGTGGCGCTGAATCAACAGTATATCCATGGTGGTCACTCCATTCAAATGGTGATCGTCCACATATCCTTTGAGATTGTAATTGTGATGGATTGGGAGTTCAAATCCAAAGATGCCATTTTTGTCGGTTTTTGAGGTGGCAATTAGTTGATTATCGGCTTGATAAACCCGCATGTCGACCTGCTCCATGGACTCTCCTCTTTCGTTGAAAACCCGGCCGGATAGCCCTGCTGTGGGGTGGTCGTCTTCCTGACAATATCCCTGATTGTCCCGCAGATTTAAATAGGTTCTGCAGAAACTCTGATTCCCCAAATCATTGGTGACCCAGATTTCTACCACAATAATTTTTTCCAACATTCCATCCAGATCGTCGCAGTCCCAGCTGTGGAAAGTGTGATTGGTATCGCTGCTGAAACTAAAAGTCAAATTGTCTTTATCTGTACAATCGTCCCAACTGCCCGCATCCCAAATCCAGGCGGGCAACTGAACTTCTCCTGTTCCGGGGTGGATATTGGCGGTTAGCCCGTGAAGGCAGACCGGTGTGGGTGGATTGCGATCGGTAATGGTAATCAGGTGTTCCCCAATCACTTGACTGCCGTTTGAATCTGTATAAATCCATTTGACCCTATGGGTACCAAAAGGTATTTCTTCGCTTATGATCAGGGGGTTTCTGGCGGATTGATTCGGGCCGGGATTATTGCTATTCAAGTCAAAAACACCATTGTTAAATAAATCAATTTTCCAGTGTATTTTTTCCTCGGGATTGGTTAGAGTTCCACATCTGTATAGTTCGGCTTCGAAATGTGCGTATGGTTTACAACCGTGTAGATTTGAACGGAGTAAGGTATCGGAGGCATTGCTGATGGTTATTCCTCCCTGATCGAGGTACTTCAATTCAACAGCTGCGCTTTCCTCACTTAGACAATTCTCGCTATCGGTATATTGAACGGTATACAATCCCGGTTCAAATACGGTGAGCTGCTGCCCGGTTTCATTGGCCAAAATCATTCCATCTCTCAACCAAATGTATTGGTTGTCGGGTGGGAAAGCAGTGAGCTGAATGCTGTCCCCGGGGCATAAAATGGGGTGTCCTTCCAGAATAATTTCAGGTGTTTCCAGCTCGCAGTCCAGATAGTTGCATTCGTAAAAAGAATCGCCACCGATTACCCAATGCCTTTGGTTGATGAGGCTGTCTCTAGCGGATTGGCCGAGCCAGTAGGTCCTTCCCCATGCGCCAAGGCAGAGACTGTCGGGAAGATTGGGATTGGTGTTCCAGCCGATGAGCGTTCGATCGTAGTTTTCACAATTTATGGCTGTATTGGAGAGCATTCCTTCGAGCAGTTTCGCAGAATTGAGTTCCCACGATTCCAGTGTCTGATCAAATGAAGTCGCACCAAAAAACATAAACCAAAACTGCTCGACATTGGACACATCCCAGTTGTCGATGGGCTGATTGAATGAGGAGGCACCGTAAAACATATCCCACATATTGGTAACAGAGGATACATCCCAATCGCCCAGGGGTTGGTTAAAAGAAGTGGCATAAGTAAACATAAACGGCATCCTTTTTACAGAGGATACATCCCAATTTCCAATGGGTTGGTTGAACGCCCGTCCATTGGTGAACATCCATCGCATATCGGTAACAGAGGATACATCCCAATTTCCAATAGGAGCATTAAATGACGCAGCGCAATTGAACATCCAGGCCATATAGGTGACGGAGGAGACGTCCCAGTCGCTTATGTCGCCATTGAATTTTTGGGCAAAATTGAACATAGATCCCATGTCTGTAACATTGGATACATCCCATCCCCTCATTTCGCCTTCTAAATTGAAGCAATTGCGAAAGGCGGAATACATATCAGTGACTCTCGATACATCCGGCGTGTCCAGAGCATTGATGGTCAAATTGCTGCAGCCGAAAAAAGCGCGGTTCATACTGGTCCATGGTGTATCACCCCATTGTTCAATGGACAGAATTTTTACTGCATCTCCACCATCGCTGAATGTAATTCTGGAAAGGTGTCCTCGGATGCTGACCTGGTAGGTTCCCGGATGGGGAAAGGTGAGCAGGGTTTCTCCAAAGGCGATTTGGGAGCCGTTGTTTTCCGAATTGCCGACTTCTTCCCATTCGATGCTGAATCTGTGTCCTGTGGCGGGAATAAGGATTTGGTTGTCATCGGACTCGCCCGGCAGGTCGGTTTGCCAGATGGTAATAAAAGGAAGCCCTGCATCGTAAATGCAGTAATCGAATTTGTCTCCGTTGATGGTCCAGCCTTTGAGGTTGATGAGGCTGTCCCGGGCATTTTCTGCATTGTAATAGGTCTGACTCCTGGCACCCAGCTCCAATTCCCTTGGGGCATTCGGATTGTTGTTCCAGCCCATGAGTGATTGATCGTATTGCTCACAACTCAACCCGCTTTCATTGAGCATTTGGGTCAGATCGGCCGATTCGTTAAATCGCCAGGTCCCCAGGCTCTGATCAAATGCGCT
>SKZJ01000057.1 GCA_007127425.1 Wenzhouxiangella sp. | reverse complement strand
TTTGCACTGCTCGGCCAGGGCCAGCCGGGCCTTCCGACGGTCGGAATCCGGGTCGATGAGTACCGGGCAGGCGGCGATCGTTTCAGCGTAGGTGGCCGGGAGATCCAGGTAAGCCGCACCGGCAAGAATGAGGGCGCGGTACCAGTCGTAGGGCCGCATCGACTCCGTTGTCCAGTGCGACGGTGTCAGGTAAGCCAGTGCGGGCTGCCAACTGCCTTCGAGACAGACGTCGAAACGGAACGTCTCGTAGCCGCCACCGCACCCCTCGAAACGATCCAGGGCCGGCAATTGCTCGGGCTGCACACGGTACACGGCTGCCCAGGCCACATGATCGCTGCCTGGAGCGGGGCGCAGATTGGCCTTGGCCGATCCGTCGGCACCGCGCTTGTCAAAACAAAGCCGCCAACCCGGCATCTTCACCACGCCGGCCAGCTCGATATCTCCGATGCGCTCACGCAATCGACGCGGGTGAAGGTTGGAACCGTAGGCGAGGTAGAGAAGAGACCGGTCGGTTGGCATCAAACCAGTCCGCGCGGACGGAACAGTTCATCGTGCAGGCTGAGTGCATAGCGATCGGTCATGCCGGATACGTAGTCGAGCACCTGCGTGAGAGTGTCGGCCCTGGCGATTCGATAACTGTCCGGGATATGCTCGGGGTGTTCGAGCAGATGCTCGACCAGTTGGTGGATCACAACGCGTGCCCGATCAGCCTGCGCCCGGGCCTCGGGGCGCAGGTAAACACGCTCGAACATGAACTCGCGGAAATGTTTCATGGCCAGCAGCACGTCGGCAGACATGGTCACCTTGCCGCGCTTGACCGATTCGTCGATGACCGCCTCGATCATGCCGTTGATCCAGCTTCGCCCGTTAAGCGGCCCCAGCACCTCGATGACTTCTGCCGGCACATCGTCGGCCGAGATCACGCCGGCACGAATGGCATCCTGCAGGTCGTGATTGAGGTAGGCGATCCGATCGGCAAAGCGGCAGGCCCAGCCCTCGGCCGTGTGTGGCGGCGGTTTGACCCGCCAGGTATGGGCGCGAATGCCGTCGAGCACTTCCCAGGTCAGGTTACGCGGTTCGAGCACATTGAAGATACGTACACCCTGCTCGGAATGCAGCCACTCACCGTTCTTGACGTATTCCGAAAGCGCCGCCTCACCGGTATGGCCGAACGGCGTGTGGCCACAGTCATGGGCCAGGCAGATCGCCTCGGTCAGGGTTTCATTGAGCCCCAGCGCCACGGCAATGGCACGTGCGACCTGGGTGACCTGCAGGGTATGACTCATCCGGGTGACGATATGGTCACCCTCGGGATTGATGAAGACCTGGGTCTTGTGCTTCAGGCGACGGAAGGCCTTGGAGTGGAGCACGCGATCACGGTCGCGCTCGAACTCGGTGCGATAGGGGTCAGGCGCCTCTTCATGCTCCCGGCCACGACTGTCGGATGAGCGGGTGGCAAGGGGCGAGAGGTGAGTCTCGCGGGCCTCACGCATCTCGCGAGTGACCGGCTCCAGCGACGGGGAACCCTTGGGTGCCACGTCACTCATGGCAACTCCAGCAGGGTGGTGCCGGTCTGATCGGTGAATCCAACAAGAACAACGTCCCCCGTATCGATGAGCGGTCGCTTGACCAGCATCGGGTATTCCTGCAGCAACGACTGCGCGCCTTCGACAGTCGCGGCCCGCTCACGATCAGCGTCGTCCAGGCCACGCCAGGTCGTCGAACGCCGGTTGACCAGCTTGTCAACGCCCACCTCGTCCAACCAGCGTTGCACAGTGCCCTCATCCGGGGCTTGCTCTCGAAGATCGTGCCAGCGGTAAGCCACCCCGGCCTCGTCCAGCCACTTGCGCGCCTTGCGGCAACTATCGCAGGTCTTGATGCCGTAAATGTCCATGCTCATAGGATACCGCCAACTCTTTGCAGAATCGTGAAATCCGGCTGTGCTGGCTTGGCCTGGCTGTGAATCGGAAAACGTGAAACGGAAAACGGGGGAGACCTTGCGGGGTGCAGGAAGCGGGAGCGACCCATGGCAGGGCCTTGCCGTTGGCCGGGTCTCCGGGGGAAGGCACCACGCCCTCCCCCGTTTCACGTTTTACCTTTTACGTTTTTACCTCAGACACTACGCAGCAATTCGTTCACCGAAGTCTTCGCGCGCGTCTTCTCGTCGACCTGCTTGACGATGATGGCGGCATAGAGGCTGTGGCTGCCATCCTTTGCCGGTAGGCTGCCGGCCACCACCACCGAGCCGGCCGGCACGCGGCCGGTGGTGATCTCGCCGGTCTCGCGGTTGTAGATACGGGTCGACTGGCCGAGGAACACGCCCATGCCGATGACAGAACCCTTTTCCACGATGACGCCCTCGACCACTTCCGAGCGCGCACCGATGAAGCAGCCGTCCTCGATGATGGTGGGATTGGCCTGCAGCGGCTCGAGCACCCCGCCGATGCCGGCACCGCCGGAGATGTGCACGCCGGCCCCGATCTGGGCGCAGGAGCCCACCGTGGCCCAGGTATCGATCATGCTGCCCTGCCCCACGTAAGCGCCAATATTGACGTAGCTGGGCATCAGCACGACATCGTCGCCAATATGCGCGCCGCGCCGCACCGTGGCCGTCGGTACGACCCGGGCACCGGACTTGGCCGGCGGATCCACGTCATCGGCGAAGCGCAGAGCAACCTTGTCGTAATAGTTGCTTACCCCGCCGGTCATCTCGCGGTTGGCGGTGATACGGAAGTGCAGCAGGATGGCCTGCTTGAGCCAGCCATTGACCTGCCAGCCGTCATCGGAGGGCTCGGAAACCCGCAGTTCACCGCTCTCCAGCCCCTGCAGGCAGGTATCGATCTTCGCCCGCAACTCATCGCTAGCGGCATCGGGGTTGAGACCGTCGCGCTGGTCCCAGGCTTCCTCGATAGCGAGCTTCAGCTTGTCCATTTCGTTTAACATCGGTTTTCTCGTTTGGTCGTTGGTTCGTCTGGCGGAGAAACGGGAAAGGAAAAACGGGAAACGGGGATGGGACTCGGAGGCGCTGTTCTGACCAGCGTTGGCCAATGGCAGGTTCCTCGCCATTGGCCAACGATCCCTACAAGGCGACACATCCATCAACCCCCATTTTACGTTTTACGTTTGCCGTTTTACCTTCCCCTCATTTCCCCCTAACATCCAGCCGCTTTCGCAGTTCCGCTTCCAGCCGGGTACAGGCTTCCTCGCCAAGCGCGCCGCCATCGGCATCGCTGACGGTAAACACGTCCTCAACGCGCTGACCGAATGTCGCCACGCGGGCGTCATGCAGTCGCGCGCCTGAGGCGACAAGGGCCTCGGCAATCGCCGACAGCAGGCCCGGACGGTCGGTGGCGGCGATTTCCAGTTCGGTCATGCCGTCGGTCCGGCGCAAGTCGATCTCCGCCTTGCCCATGAAGGGCTGCAGGCGGCGCGGCACCGGGCGTGGCGGCAGTGGACGCACCTGCTTGGCCGCAAGTTGTTCGACCAGCGAATGCTCCAGTCGGGATGAGTCGGAGTCGTTAAGCGGCTGGCTGTTGGCATCCATGACCTGGAAGATATCCCAGCTCTTGCCATCACGCGTGGTAATGACGCGTGCGGCCAGCACATTGAGCTGCATGCGGTCGAGTTCCCGCGCCACCACGGCGAACAGGCCGGGAAAATCCTCGGCATGTACGAAGACCTCGCTGATGCCCTTGTCGTCATGGCGCTGACAGGCGACACGCGGCAAATCCTCGGCGGCCAGAACCAACTGCGTGGTCCAGACCAGTTGTTCCGGATCCAGCCTGAGAAAGGCCCGATCGGGCAACTGGCTCCAGCAGGGGTCGATTTCGGCCCGATCGCGTCCTTGATCCAGTAGCCATTGCTTGGCCTCGGCCCGGGTTTCATCCAGGCTGGTTTGACGATCGACCGGCTGATCCCGCTCCAGGGCCTGGACGGTGGCCACGTACAACTCCCACAGCAGGCTGTCCCTCCAGGAATTCCAGAGCTTGGGACTGGTTGCAGCGATATCGGCGACGGTGAGCACAAACAGGTGATCGAGACGATTGCGGGTGCCCACTGCATCGGCAAAACGGTTGACCACCTCCGGGTCGGAAATATCCTCGCGCTGGCTGGTGCGCGACATGATGAGGTGCTCGCGGACCAGCCAAACGACCAGTTCCCGATCTTCCTCGGGCATGTCGAGCCGATCGACGAACTCTCGTGCATCGACGGCACCGAGTTCGGAATGATCGCCGCCGCGCCCCTTGGCGATATCGTGAAACAGCGCCGCCAGGTACAGCACCTCGGGCCGCGCGATGCGTTCGAAGATCTCGATGGCGTGGGCGAACCTGTCGGGGTGTTTGGCGTAGGCGAACCGGCGCAGGTTGCGAATCACGAACAGGGTGTGCTGGTCGACCGTGTAGACGTGAAACAGATCGAACTGCATGCGCCCGGTGATCTGGGCAAACGGCGGCAGCAAGGCGGCCAGCACCCCGTAGCGGTTCATCCGCGCCAGTTGACTGTAGACCCGACGCTCCCGCCGCAGCAGTTCCAGGAATATGGCCAGCACGGCCGGATCGGTCCGGTACTGCTCGTCGATCAGGTAGAGGTGATCGCGCACGAGGCGAATGGTATTGGCACGTACACCGCGCACCTCCGGATGGTCGGACAGCACCAGGAACAGATGCATGATCAGCTGCGGTTTGAGCACGAAGGCGTGCGGATCCTTCAGCTCCAGGTAGCCGTGGTGGAGGCGGAAGTGCTCGTCGATGTCGGCCGAGGGCAGGTGGCGACGTCCGACCAGCAATTCTTCCTCGAACGCCTGCAGCAAGCGTTCGTTGAGCCGCGCGAGCTGCATCACGTGGCGGTAGTAGCCCTGCATGAAGCGCTCTACGGGCTGGTTGGATTCCGAACAGTCACCGAAGCCGAACTGTTCGGCCAGGCGGCGCTGGTGTTCAAACAGCAGCCTCTCCTCGGCTCGGCCAGCCTGCTCATGCAGCGCCCAGCGCAGGCGCCAGAGGTATTCGCGCCCAGCCACCAGGTCCTCGTGTTCGCGCTCGCTCAGAAACTCATGCTCGACCAGGCCGTGCAGGGTCGAGGTGCCGAAGTGCCGCCGGGTCACCCAGGCGATCATCTGCAGGTCGCGCAGCCCCCCCGGCCCTTCCTTCAGGTTGGGCTCGAGGTTGTAGATGGTGTCTTCGAAATGGGCGTGCCGCTCTTCCTGCTCCTCGCTCTTGGCGCTGAAAAACTCGGCTGCCGGCCACAGCGCCGGTGCGTCGGTCGCCTTGCGCATCGCTTCGAACAGGACACCGTCACCGGCCAGCAGGCGCGACTCCATCAGGTTGGTCGCCACGCCGACATCACCGCCAGCCTCGGTGACACACTCAGGCACCGTGCGCACACTCTGGCCGGGGTGCAGGTCGGCATCCCACAACACCTGGATGAAACGCTCCAGGGCTGCTTCGTCGAGGTCGTTGCTGTCGGGCCTGAGAATGAGCAGGTCGACATCCGAATGCGGGTGCAACTCGCCACGGCCGAAGCCACCGACCGCACACAGCTCAAGGCCACCGTCAGCCGGTGCCAGGCGCTCCCAGGCGGCCAGCACGAGCTGTTCGAGCACCCAGGCACGCGCGTGCACCAGTTCGCGGATATCGGTCACGGATTCGAAAGCCCGGTGCAACTCCACGTCGGCATCCTTGCGCATCGACGAGAGCGCACGGGCAAGGGTCGTGCTTTCGGCCGGCAGCTCGGACAGAGCCGCCATGTCAAGGCAGTCGCGGGTGGCAGGAACTGCGCTCAGTCGTTCAGTCACAGCTCGTCGTCGGGCAACCGGGTCAGGACATCGACCCCGTCATCGGTGACCGCCATTGTGTGCTCCCACTGCGCCGACAGGCTGCGGTCACGGGTGATCACTGTCCATTCATCGGGCAGCAGGCGGGTGTGACGCTTGCCCAGGTTGATCATGGGCTCGATGGTGAAGGTCATGCCCGGCTCGAGCACCACGCCCTCGCCCGGACGACCGTAATGCAGCACCTGGGGTGCCTCGTGAAAGCCGCGGCCAATGCCGTGGCCGCAGTACTCGCGCACCACCGAGCAGCGCTGTCCCTCGGCATAGGCCTGGATGGCATGTCCGATATCCCCCAGGGTGACACCGGGGCGAACCATCTCGATGCCGGTCAGCAGTGCCTGGTGGGCGACCTCGCAGATGCGGCGCGCTTTCACCGAGGGCTCACCGACGTAGAACATCTTCGATGTGTCGCCGTGCCAGCCATCCTGGATGACGGTGACGTCAATATTGAGAATATCGCCGTCCTTGAGCACCTTGTCGCCGGGAATACCGTGGCAGATCACGTGGTTGAGCGAGGTGCAGATCGATTTCGGGAACCCGCGGTAATTAAGCGGCGCGGGTACCGCCTTGAGTTCGTCGACGATGTACTCGTGACAGATCCGGTCGAGTTCTCCGGTGGTCACCCCGGGTTTGACGTAGTCGCGAACCAGGCGCAGTACGCTGGCAGCCTGCTGGCCGGCAACGCGCATGGCCTCGATTTCGTCCGGGGTCTTGAGATGAATCCTGTTATCCATGGGCAGTGATTTCTACGGGCATTCGGCAGTCTAACGCAAGCTCGTTAACGTGGGGATGGAGGCAGCCTTTTTCCAGCCGCGGGCAGGGCCATGACTTTCGGCCTGTGCCTTTCAGCACAGGCGGAATCACGGCTCGAATGAAATAATGGTTGCACCTGAATCAGAAAGACGCCGGAAACGCCCCATGAAACGCTGGATCAAAGTGGCCCTGCCCATTCTGCTGATCGTGATCTCGATCATCGCCTTCAATATGCTGGTATCCGGCCGGCCGGCGCCCGAGCGGCGTGAACCACCGCAGACGGCGCTGCTGGTCGATACCATTGCCGCCGAAGCCAGCAACCAACGCTTCGAAGTCGCCTCGCAGGGCACGGTTCGGCCACGCACACGAACCACCCTGGTGGCCGAAGTCTCCGGCAGCATCGTCGAAATCTCCGACAATTTCGTCGCCGGCGGCTTTTTCGAAGCCGGCGAGGTGCTCGCGCGCATCGATCCAAGCGACTATGAATCCGAACTGCTTCGCGCCCAGGCCGAGTTGGCATCGGCACGAGCCAGGCTCTCCGACGAGGAGTCACGCTCGGAGCAGGCCCGACGCGACTGGAGCCGGATGCATGGCGAAAGCGGCCGCGAACCGTCCCCTCTGGTCCTGCGCCTGCCCCAGGTCCAGGAGGCCGAGGCTTCGGTACAGGCCGCCGAGGCAGCCGTTCAGCGCGCCCAGAGGAATCTCGAGCGCACCCGCATTCGCCTGCCGTATGACGGCCTGGTCCGGGAGCGCAATGCCGATCTCGGCCAGTACGTGAACACCGGCACCAACCTCGGTGTCGCCTTTGCCATTGACGTGGCCGAAGTGCGGCTGCCGCTGACTGATCGCGACCTGGCTTTTCTCGACCTTCCCCGGCCGGGTTTCGAGCCCGACACGCCGGTACCGGTTCGACTGACCGCCCGACCCGGCGGACAGGTATCGGCCTGGAATGCCGAGATCATCCGTACCGAAGCGGTGGTGGAGGAAACCACACGGCTGACTCATGCCGTGGCGCACATCCGCGACCCGTATGCCTTGTCCGAAGGTTCGGACCACTCTCCCCTGCAGATGGGCACTTTCGTCAATGCCCGCATTCAGGGTCGCTCGGCTGCGGGCCTGATCGCACTTCCGAGGTCGGCGGTGCGCGAGGATGGCCGCGTACTGATCGCTGACGCCGACGACCGGTTGGCCATGCGCGAAGTGCACGTGGTTCGTTCCACACCCGAAACGGTCTATGTGACCAACAGTCTGTACGCCGGCGATCGCGTGATCACGACCGCCGTACCGGCACCGGTTCCCGGGCTCAGCCTGCGAGTGCGCGAAGACGCCTCGAGCACCGATGGCCAGGATGAACCCCTGCTGCGCATTCTGGGTACGGACCCGTCCTTCGAAGACGCTGACGAGACCGAGCGATGAACGTCGAACAACGAAACTGGTATTTCAACCTGATTGCCTGGTTCGCCCACAATCCGGTCGCCGCCAATCTGCTGATGGTGATCCTGATCGTCGGCGGGCTGTACTCGGCGGTCACCATCACCAAGGAAATGCAGCCCAGGATCGAGACCAACATGGTCACGGTGTCCGTCCCCTACCTGGGTGCAACGCCGCGCGATGTCGAGGAAGGGGTGCTGATCAAGATCGAGGAGGCCATCCAGGACCTGGAAGGCATTCGCGAGATCATCGCCACGGCACGGGAAGGTTCGGGCACAGTCTCGGTCGAGATCGACCCGGACTATGACGTACTCGAGGTCATGGACAACATCAAGAGCCGGGTGGATTCCATCCCCAGCTTTCCGGCCGAAACGCAGCGTCCGAGCTATCGTCGCAATGTCTGGACACAGCAGGTGCTGTGGGTCTCGGTGTTCGGCAATATCGACGAGCGCACACTCAAGGAAGTCACCCGACAGATTCGCGACGAGATCACCGCCCTGCCCTCGGTCACCCAGGCCCAGGTCGTGGGGACTCGCGACTACGAGATTTCCATCGAGGTCAGCGAGAGTACGCTGCGTGCCTACAACCTCACGCTGGGCGAAGTGGCCCAGGCGGTCAGGCGATCCTCCATGGATCTGCCGGCCGGCCGCATTCAGGCCGAGGGCGGCGATATTCTCGTGCGCACCATCGGCCAGGCCTACGTCGGCCGGGATTTCGAAGACATCGTCATCCGCACAAATTCCGACGGATCGCGCGTGCTGCTCAGGGATGTAGCGGAGATTCGTGACGGCTTCGTCGACCGCGATCTGTACTCGCGTTTCAACGGCATGCCATCGGCAAGCGTGCGGGTCAACGGGGTGGGTGAACAGAATATCCTGGCCATCGCCCGCGAGGTTCGCGACTACGTGGCCGACAAGCAGCAGACCCTGCCCGAGGGCCTGACCCTGGACTACTGGGGCGACACCTCACACTATCTGCAGGGCCGGCTGACGATGATGGGCGAGAACCTCGCACTGGGCGCGTTGCTGGTCTTCCTGATCCTGGCGCTTTTCCTCAGGCTGAAGCTGGCTTTCTGGGTCATGGTCGGGCTGCTGGTCGCCTTCATGGGCGCGCTCTTTGCGCTGCCGGCAACAGGCGTGACCATCAACATGCTCAGCCTGTTCGGCTTTCTGCTGGTACTCGGCATCGTGGTCGATGACGCCATCATCATGGGTGAATCGGCCTACACCAAGATCCGACAGGACGGTCACTCGGTCGACAACGTGGTCGCCGGCATCCTTGATGTCGCTTCTCCGGCCACCTTCGGCGTGCTCACCACCATGGCCGCGTTTTTGCCGGTGTTGCTCGTCTCCGGGGTATTCGGCGCTTTCTTCGCCGCGATCGGCTGGGTTGTCGTGCTGTGTTTGATCATGTCGCTGGTCGAATCGAAGCTGATCCTCCCGGCCCACCTGGCCCACATGCGGATCCGCAAGTACGAGGAGGAAACGTCCAACCGCTTCGTTCGTTTCCAGCGCAAGTTCTCCGACGGGCTGTTCCGGTTTGTCGATAACCTCTACCTGCCGTCGCTTCGCGTCGTACTCAAGAACCGCTACCTGACCATCGCCGTCTTCGTTTCCGCGTTGATACTGTCCATCGGACTGCTTGCCGGTGGCCTGTTGCGCGTGGTGTTTTTCCCGGACGTGGCCGGTGACTTCATGCAGGCGCAGCTCGAGATGAACGAGGGCACCCCGGCGGCCGTCACCCAGGGCCACATCGACCGGCTGCAGGAGGCGCTGCGCGAGGCCGACCAGGACTTGCAGACGGAACTGGGTCTGGACAAACCGGTTGTCCGGTCCATGTTTGCCTGGTCAGGGTCGGACACCAATGGTCAGATCTTTGTCGAACTGACCAAGATGGAGGACTCACCGGTCACCGTG
>SKZJ01000100.1 GCA_007127425.1 Wenzhouxiangella sp. | reverse complement strand
TGATCTGCCATTCTTGCCTCCAGCGGTCAGCTTGGGAGAGGCGCCAAGCGAGGGCTCGACAATACTCCACGGGCTGACTCTTACTGCCCAACAAACGGCCTATGCACCCCCAAACACCGTGCAGATGACCGCCCCAGACCCTCAAGTCTTGCACAACATTATCATTAAGTTTAGTGGGATAGCGCACATAACGTGAATAAATGTCACCATTTAACCACCATTGAACGATAAATTTGCGCTAACCCGCTTGTTTCACACGTGCCAGACGATTGCTCGAAGCCGGGCCAATCGCGGGCTGAAGCTGCTCCATCGCGGCGGACAGGCGGTCGGTTTCTTGCCGGGCCACGGCGTAGCACTCGCAGCAAAGGGCCTCCAGCCTGGGCCGATCCATCACAGTGATATGCCCGCGTCGATAGCGGATGACCCCCAGCTTCTGCAGTTTGCAGGCCGCCTCGGTCACGCCTTCCCGGCGCACGCCCAGCATGTTGGCGATCAGTTCCTGGGTCACGGTCAGTTCATTGCTCGGCAAACGGTCCAGGGACAGCAGCAGCCAGCGGCACAATTGCTGGAAGACGGTATGGTGCCGGTTGCACACCGCGGTCTGGGCCATCTGGGTGATCAGGGCCTGGGTGTAGTGCAGCAACAGCCTGCGCACGGTGGCATCGTTTTCGAATTCGCGATTGAGGTCGGTGGCCGACAGCCGGTAGGCCGAACCGCTGCTCTGGACGACCGTCCGGCTGGTTGTGCTGGTCGCGCCCATGAACACCGAGATGCCGGCGATGCCCTCGCGTCCCACGACCGAGACCTCGGCAGAGTGGCCGTCGAGCGTCTCGTGAATCAAGGAAATGATGCAGTCATTGGGAAAGTAGACGTGGCTGATCTCCTGGCCGGCCTCGTAAATGACCTTGGCCAAAGGCAATTCAACCCGCCGCAACTGCGGAATGATCCGGTCCTTGACAGGCTGCGGCAGAGCGGCCAACAGTTGATTCTGCTCCGTCTGACACATTTCATCCACCTCCAACGCCCAAAATCGCCGACAAACCCGGCGATCCCCCCGGCCGATGCCCTGGTAGTCAGAACTCAGCGTCGGGAAGACTGCGTGCAGGCCCCCACCCACCACGCAGAAACCCACCTGGAATGGGATTCATGTAGATAATATCTATCTAAGAGTGAAGTTACTACGGTTTTGGCCGGAAAGGCAAGTGCAATCGGGCTTCAGGTCCGTGGTGCACCGGGCGGTGGGGCAGGCACCAGCCGGCACCGAACCAGGCTGGAACCGAATTCGCGCAGGAGTCGATGACGCAGGATCGACAGCCCCCGAATGGGGACGGTTTCGAGCCAGTCGATAATGAGCGGACTGGCATCGACCAGCCGCTCGAACTCGGCGATACGGATCTGGTTCAGCCCGCCGTCAACTTCACCGAACCTTTGGGCGCCGTCCTGACGAAAGCGGGACCGCCAGCGGATCAGCGCGCGCTCGGTGAAAACCAGGTGTGCCCAGGGGAAGACCGAAAACAGGTGCCCCCCATAAGGATGTAACCAGGTCGGCCCGAAGGAAACCAGGACCTCGCCGCTCGGCTTGAGCAGTCTGCTCATGATTTCCAGTATGGCAAGCGGGTCGGAAAAGTGTTCGAAGGCATCAAAGCTGACGATCACATCGGCGCGCTCTTCGGTCGTCATTGCGAAGCTGCAGCGATCTTCCAGGCCGGCCTGCATGGCACGCTGGCGCGCCAGGTCCAGGTGCTTTTGCTGGATGTCCAGGCCGATCACCCGGCAATCAGGCACTGCCCGGGCCATGGCAACGGCCTGCTGGCCCTCACCGCAACCGAAATCGATCACCGTCTTGCCGGCAAGCGCGGCTTGCAGTCGTCCCCCGAATGCAGCTTCCAGCTTGCCGTCAGTTGCATCGGTTGCATCAGCTTCAGGGGAGCCGCGGTGCGGCGGCTCCGGTGCAATGGTTCTGAGAAGCCGCAACCCGACTGAACCACCCAATATGCCCATGTTTGACCTGCCTTGAATCCGGTGTTTGTCGGTTCGACAAATTGCCATTCTCGCGCCGTATGGCCGTGTGCTTCTGTACGCCACCGCACCCAGGCCCATTGCGTTCGCAAGCGCACAGATGGATCTCTCAATATCGCGCACCATCATCGTCCCTCATCACATGTTTCATGCAGGAGTGCGGTACATGTTCAAGACGTTCGAGTCGGTTTCGGAGGCGACAAGCGAAAGCGATGCACCACGCAGACTCGAGCTTGGGTATCGTTCAGCCAGGCTGGCCACGCCTGTTCAGATGCATCATCACATGATCGGCAGGCTGTTCCGCCAGCAAAGTCTGCGCTGGTTCGGCATGCTGGCGATCGTCGAGATCATACTGCTGCTGCTTGCGCCCTGGCTGGCGATCCAGACACGCTTTTATGCCGACCCGGCTTCACTGGATGCCGCCAGCGCCATGCAGCCGATTCACAGCGGTGTATTCGCCGCAGTGATCTGGGTCAGCATGATGGCGCTGGGCCTGTACCAGCGTCACGGTCGTGAGATCAAGGGAGT
>SKZJ01000038.1 GCA_007127425.1 Wenzhouxiangella sp. | reverse complement strand
TCATCCGCATGTCCGACGACGCCGTGTTTCGCGGCTACTGGCGCGGCAGCGAACGTTTGCTGGCCAATGCGCTGTTCTTCGGTCAGTTGATCGGTGCAACCGAGTTGCCCGGCGGGCAATGAGGGAATGATCTGTTGCCCGGTCGCAGTCGCGGCCGGGCGGCAGGTGGGTATCGGTCAGCCGGTCTTCTGGTTGACCGAGTCCAGCTTCTCGAGTTCGTGGGCGGCTTCCTGCAGTGCAGGTCGATCCAGTACCCGTACCTGTTTGCCGCGTACGTCGATGATGCCATCGCGTTGCAGGCCGGAAAGCGTGCGCGAGACGGTCTCGATGGTGAGGCCCAGGTAGTTGGCGATATCGCGGCGATCCATGGTCAGGCGGAAGCAGTCCGGATCCTGCTTGCGGCGCGCAAGGCGGCGCGACAGGCTGAGCAGGAACAGCGACACCCGGGTTCTGGCGTCCAGACGCCCGACCACCAGCAACAACTCGCGGGTCTCGGTCATCTCTTCAGACAGCATTCTCAGCATGATCTGGTTGAGTTTCGGGCTTTCGGCCAGCAGGCGCTCGAAGTCGCGAAACGGTATCTCGCAATAACGGCTGTCTTCCAGGGCGACGGCGAAGCCGGGGTGTTTCTCGCGCGACAGGGCGTCGAGCCCGATGACTTCACCGGGCAGGTAGAAACCGGAGACGATTTCGTCCCCCTCGTGCGAAATGTTGTAGGCCTTGACCGAGCCGGTCCGGAGCACGGTCACGCTCTTGAGGTTCTGTCCGCCATGGAACAGGTGGTCATGGCGTTCGGCCGGCTGGCGGCGCTTGATCACCTTGTCAAGTCGGCCGAGTTCCTCGCTGGAAATCTCCTGCGCGAAGCAGAGGCTGAACAGCGCACAGTCCTCGCAGGACACCTCATTGCGGTCGAGGTCGGTAACCTTGCTCCTGTCGCTCATGGCGCCTCCAGTCTTTCAGGGACCTTATTATATCAGCGGTTGCTGTTTCCCCGTTCACCAAATGGATTCTCGAGGGAGGTTCCGGGAGAAGCTGCGGCACAGGATAATTGCCGGGGTTACACGATGCGCGAGAATCTCCCCTGGGTCTGCCCGTTCGGCGTCAGGTAGGCGTCAAAGTGCTTGGCGATGGCTCGCAGGAACAACAGCCCATTGCTGGTGACGGCAAAGCCCTTGTCGGTCCATTCGATCAGGCCGTCTTCGGCCAGCGACTCCAGGCGTTTGAGTTCGTCGGCAAAGTAGCGACGGAACGTGAGCTGGTAATCGCGTTCGACGGCATGGAAATCGAGCGCGCCGCCGCACATGATGCGTTCGATCACGTCGGCACGCAGCCGGTCATCGGTATTGCGGGTGAGGCCCCTCGCCACCGGCAGCCTGCCCTCGGTCAGCGATATGGCCCAGTCCTGCAGCTTGCGATGATTCTGCGAGAAACTGTCGTTGACCTGGCTGATGGCACTGGGGCCGAAGCTGACCAGGTCCAGCCCGCCGTGAGTGGAATACCCCTGGAAGTTTCTCACCATGGTCCCATTCTGCTTGGCCTTGACCAGCGAGTCCTTCGGTTTGGCGAAGTGGTCCATGCCGATGAATTCGTAGCCCGCATCCATCAGGCGGCTCAGCGTGTTGCGGAAGATCGCCAGCTTGGTGGATGGCGTCGGCAGCAGCGAGTCGTCGAGCTGGCGCTGGGCCTTGAATATGTGCGGCAGATGAGCGTAGTTGAATAGCGATATGCGGTCGGGTTGCATGCTGAGCACCCGTTCAATGGTTTTCGAGAAGCCGGTTGTCGTCTGCATCGGCAGGCCGTAAATCAGGTCGACGCTGATCGACTCGAAGCCCACACCGCGCGCCGCCCCGAGAATCGAACCGACCTGGGCGGTATCGTGGATGCGATTGACCGCTTTCTGCACTTCCGGGTCCAGATCCTGGATGCCGACCGAAATGCGGTTGAAACCCATCTCCCTGAGCTCACGGATGCCGGCCGGATCGACGGTGCGCGGGTCGACCTCCAGGCCCAGCTCGGCGTCGGCGGCGAAATGGAAGTGCGTCTTCAGCAGGGCCAGCAGTTGGCGGATCTGTTCTGTGCCGAGAAAAGTCGGCGTACCACCGCCGAGATGCACTTGCCGTACCGGACGATCATCGTCGAACAACGGGGCAGTCAGTTGCAGTTCCTTCTCGAGGCTGACGAGGAACTCCTGCCCGGCCGTGTGCGAACGTGTGATGACCCGGTTGCAGGCGCAGTAGAAGCACGGACTGGCGCAGAAAGGCACGTGCACGTACAGCGAAAGGTCCGGCGGAATGGGGAGTTTGTTGCTCTCCTCGATGGCATTGCGGTAGTCGCGCGCAGAAAAATCCTCGCTGAACTGGACCGCGGTCGGGTAGGACGTGTACCGGGGACCCTCGCCGCCGTACTTGGCAATCAGTTCGGCGTCGAAGTGGGGGCGCATGAGTTCGGACATGGATGGATACCGCAAGCTGAGTCTGTGATTGATGCGCAAAGCGTAGTCCGATTTCCCCGATCACAAATTGATCATGGTCAAACAAGCATGCCATATGCATCTGGTTTT
>SKZJ01000124.1 GCA_007127425.1 Wenzhouxiangella sp. | reverse complement strand
GGCATGTTCCTCCCGGACCGCTTCATCAAGGGGGAATGCCCGAGGTGCGGCGCCGCCGACCAGTACGGGGATTCCTGCGAGGTGTGCGGTGCCACCTACACCCCCACGGACCTGAAGAACCCGGTTTCGGCCATTTCCGGGGCCGCCCCCGTGGAAAAGGAATCGGAGCATTACTTCTTCCGACTGGCCGACTTCTCGCAGATGCTGCGCAAGTGGACCGCCTCCGGCAGCCTGCAGCCGGAGATCCGCAACAAGCTGGACGAATGGTTCAGGGCGGGGTTGTCGGACTGGGACATCTCCCGGGATGCACCCTACTGGGGTTTCGAGATCCCGGACGCGCCGGGCAAGTACTTCTACGTCTGGCTGGACGCGCCCATAGGCTACATGGCGAGCTTCAAGCGCTACTGCGAAGGCCACGGCCTGGACTTCGACGCCTGGTGGTCGCCGGACAGCCGCGCCGAACTGCATCACTTCATCGGCAAGGACATCGCCTATTTCCATACCCTGTTCTGGCCCGCCATGCTCACGGGTGCGGGCTTCCGCGCTCCCACGGCAGTGCATTGCCACGGCTTTCTCACCGTCAACGGCCAGAAGATGTCCAAGTCCCGGGGCACCTTCATCAAGGCATGCACCTACCTGGACCACCTGAATCCGGAATACCTGCGTTACTACTTCGCCGCCAAGCTCGGCCCCGGCGTGGACGACATCGACCTGAACCTGGAAGACTTCATCGCCCGGGTGAACAGCGACCTTGTGGGCAAGGTGGTCAACATCGCCTCGCGCTGCGCGGGCTTCATCCACAAGCGCTTCAACGGGCGGCTGGCGGACAGCCTGCCCGATCGGGATCTCCACGACCGGTTCGCCCGCAGCCGCGAGGAGATCGCCAGACTCTACGAGGGCCGGGAGTTCGGACAGGCCATGCGCGAGATCATGGCGCTCGCCGACGTGGCCAACCAGTACATCGACGAACACAAGCCCTGGGTGCTGGCCAAGCAGGAAGGGGCCGGTGACCGGGTGCAGGCGGTATGCAGCCAGGGGCTCAATCTCTTCCGGGTGCTGATGACCTGTCTCAAGCCCGTGCTGCCGCGCATGGCCGAGAAGGCCGAAGGCTTCCTCAACGTGCCGCCGCTTGCCTGGGATGATGTCGCGGAACCCCTCACCGGGCATCGGATCAACGCCTTCCAGCCGCTGATGACCCGCGTGGATCCCGCGGCGGTGGAGCAACTGCAGATTGCCTCCCGGGAGGATCTGGCCACGGCAGGCGGAGAAGTCGGGGAAACGACACAGGCGCTGGAAGGCGGTCCCATCGCCGATGAGATCGGCATCGACGATTTCGCCCGGATCGATCTGCGCATCGCCCGCATCATTCGCGCCGAACACGTGGAAGGCGCCGACAAGCTGCTGCGCCTGACCCTGGATCTCGGCGGCGAGACCCGCCAGGTGTTCGCCGGCATCAGGTCCGCCTACGATCCGGCGGTGCTTGAGGGAAAGCTCACGGTGATGGTGGCCAATCTGGCCCCGCGGAAGATGAAGTTCGGCGTCTCGGAGGGCATGGTCCTGGCCGCGGGGCCCGGCGACAAAGAGATCTTTCTGCTGAGCCCGGACGAGGGGGCAAGGCCCGGAATGCGGGTGAAATGAGCAGTGGCAAGCGAGGTTCAAGGTTCAAAATTCAAGATTCAAGATTCAAAGGAACAGCCAGCCCCTTTGAACTTTGAACTTTGAACTTTGAACTTTGAACTTTGAACTTTGAACTTTGAACTTTGAACTTTGAACTTTGAATCCGCCCCCAGTGTGCAGACCATGATCAACACCATCCTCACCGACATCGAAGGCACCACCTCCAGCCTGTCCTTTGTCAAGGACGTGCTGTTTCCCTACGCGCGGACGCATCTGCCGGAGTTCGTACGCGTTCATGGCGAGGACACCGAGGTCAGGCGCCTGCTGGCCGACGCGCGCGCCTACGCGGGCGGCGATCTGGACGACGAGGCGCTCATCGAACGCATGCTCGCCTGGATCGACCACGACCAGAAGATCACGCCGCTGAAGGCGCTCCAGGGGCTCATCTGGGAGGAGGGCTATACGCGGGGGGATTTCCAGGGCCATATATACGAGGACGCCGTGGAGCAGCTGCGCCGCTGGCACGGGAAGGGCATCCGGCTGGCCGTCTACTCCTCCGGCTCGGTGCATGCCCAGAAACTGTTGTTCGGCCACACGGCCTTCGGGGATCTCAACCCGTTGTTCGATGCCTACTTCGACACCCGCATCGGCGGCAAACGTGACACCGCCTCCTACAAGGCCATCGCCGGCGAACTGGATGTGGAACCCCGCGAGGTCCTGTTCCTCTCCGACCTGCGCGCGGAACTGGACGCGGCGGCGGAGGCCGGCATGAAGACCACCGCCCTGGACCGCGCCGCCAGCGGCGAGGATTTCGGCCCCCACCCGGTGGCACGAGATTTCACCCAGATTGCGGTTTGACGAAAGCGAACCGCAAAGGGCGCGAAGGTATGCGCAAAGTACGCGGGGACAAGCCTTGATCAAGAACCTTCGCGCCCTTCGCGCATGCCT
>SKZJ01000325.1 GCA_007127425.1 Wenzhouxiangella sp. | reverse complement strand
GTATTGCCCCGGGCGAAGGGATCGAGATCGTCGATACGCTGGCCACCGGGGATGATCCGGCCTTTGCCGGCCTGGTGTGCCTGCGCGAAATGGTGACGGAAGGCGGCCCGGATGCGGACTTACTGCAGGCGGCCCTGCGTTCGGCCCAGGCTACGGCCTTTCTGCCCGATATTCCTGTGCTGGTCATTCATGGGCGTGATGACGGCCTGATCCCGGTCGCATTCAGCAGCCGGCCCTACGTGGCCATGGCCCGCAATCATGGCGTCGACATTGCCTACTGGGAGATCGACCGGGTCCAGCATTTCGACGCGCTGCTGGCCGCCCCCGGTGTTGCGGGGCAATACGTGCCGATCATGCCCTATGGCTGGGCCGGCATGGACCACGTCATGGCGATACTCGACGGCTCCGGGGAACTGGGTGAGGATCGGCGCATCAATCCTCGCCCGGCGGCGGCCGGCGAGTCCCTCCAGGAGGATGATCTGGGGTTGCAGTAGCCGGTCTCCACTCTCCAAGTCCGTGCCCTGGGCTCGCTACAAAAGAATTTCACCACAGAGAGCACAGAGATCACAGAGATTGACAAGGGGAAGTGCTACCGAAGCGGATCTGGGGATTGCCTTCTTTTCAACAGTCAATCAATTTGTTTCTTGATTTACCTCTGTGATCTCTGTGGTGAATCTTATGTAAGCCGGCCATGCTCCGGCGCCCGCGCAGATTATTCAGTGGCGTCCTAGCGCGAACCCAGCACGATGCGTCTTTGCGGCTCTCCGAGCTGTTGCAGCCAGTTGCCGAACACCGCTTCGGCCAGCTGCAGCGATTGTGGCAGCAAGCGGTGGGTTTCGGCGCGCAGGTCTTCGGGTGTCTTCTTCAGCCCGGAGTCGGCCAGGTCTTTGCGGTAGAAGGGCAGGGTCAGCCAGCGCCGGATCAGGCGCTCGTCGAGTTCGAGGTGAAACTGGAATCCCCAGGCCTGGTCGCCGTAGCGAAAGGCCTGGCAGCCCGTTTGTTCGGACACGGCCAGCGTGACCGCATCACCGGGGCAGTCGAAGCCCCAGTGGTGCCATTGATAAACCGGCTGAGGGCGATCCAGCGGTGACAGTACGGGATCGTGCGGCGTCACGTTGGTGGGCTGGAGCTCGTACCAGCCGATCTCAGGTCTTTCGCACGGTCCGACATGCGCACCGAGGACATGGGCCATGAGCTGGGCACCCAGGCAGATGCCGAGCACCGGCATGTCCGCGGCCATGGCCTGTTCGATCAGCCGGCACTCGGTCAACAGGTGGGGGTGCGCCTCGGCATCGTCGACCTGCATGGGCCCGCCCAGCACAATCAGGGCCTGATAGCGGTCCAGTCGCGGGGTGGCCTCCGGGTCGCGCGCGAAGTTGACGTAGCGAATGCGATGACCGAGTGCGCGCAGCATGGGATCGAGCAGCCCCAATGGTTCGGCAGCAACATGTTTGAGGACAAGAACGCGTGCCATGATGGGGTGGGAATCGACCTGGTGAATGAGGGGATGTGTAACCCCGATCATAGACCATGCGCTATGCTTGGGTCATGAAAGAGCGTCTCAGGCTCATGAAAGCGCGTATCGTGCAATCGATTCCCTCGCCGCTGCGCTACTGGGGAGCAATCCTTGCTGCGGCGGCAGGACACTGGCTGCAGAGCCAGGCCTTCATTTATGCCGCTGCCCTGGCATTCTTTACCGTCTTTTCGATCGCCCCGGTCATCATCGTTGTGGTGACCATCGTCGGCCTGGTGCTGGGCGAGCAGGCCGCCAGGGGCGAACTGATGGCCCAGCTTCAGGATGTCCTGGGGGAACAGGCCGCCGAGGTGGTGCAGACGGCGGTCGTCAACTCGCAGATCGAGCAGAGCGGCATCTGGCCGACGGTGTTGGGCATCCTGGCCATCGTCGTCGGTGCGACCACCGTTTTTGCCCAGATGCAACGTTCGCTCAACCAGATCTGGGACGTGGTGCCGCGCCCGTCGAAAAACAGCCTGTGGATCTTTCTCAAGGCGCGCGTACTGTCGCTGACCATCGTATTGGCCATAGGTTTCGTGCTGATGGTGTCGCTGCTGCTCAGCGTGGCAATGCGCGTAGTGATGAAGTTTGCCGACCAGTGGCTGCCGGTGCCGGTTTGGGCCATGGAAGGCATGGAAATCTTCATTTCCCTCTTCATCATCACGCTGCTGTTCGCCGCGATTTTCAAGATTCTGCCCGATGTCGTGCTGGGCTGGCGCGATGTGCTGGCCGGCGCCTTTATCACCGCGATCCTGTTCACCGTGGGTCGCTCGCTGATTGCGATGTACATCGCCAATACGGCAACTGCCTCCACTTATGGAGCGGCCGGCTCGCTGGCATTACTGCTGGTTTGGGTCAATTATTCCTCGTTGATCCTGCTCTACGGGGCGGCTGTTACTCGTGCCCATCTCGAGGCGCGTGGGGAGCGCATCCGACCGGGCGCGGCCGCCGTGTGTGTGCACCGCGAACTGGTCGAGGAGCCACCGTCGGGCGGCTCCTGACCTCATGCCCGCGGACTACTGACGAATCACGGCCGGTTTCATCGGTGCCAG
>SKZJ01000019.1 GCA_007127425.1 Wenzhouxiangella sp. | reverse complement strand
TTGCGGCGTTGCTGCTGCTGATCGCGGGGCCCGGCACCCGACTGGGACTCTGGGAGTTCGGTTTTGGCTTCACGTTGATGCGCTGGGCGCTGTATCTCGGCGTGGCCGCTGCCATCCTGGGCGTGGTGCTGGTCATCATTCCGAAGACCCGGCGCGAAAATGTGGGTGGACTGCTGGCCGCGGTTGTCATCGGGCTGGGCACCGCCGCCGTGCCGTATCTATTAGTACAACAGGCCCAGTCGGTGCCACGCATCCATGACATAACCACCGATACCGTCGACCCGCCGGCATTCGTCGCCATCGCCCCGTTGCGCGAGGATGCACGCAACCCGGTCGAGTACGCCGGTGAGGAAACCGCCGTGCAGCAGCGCGAGGCCTACCCCGATATCACGCCCTTCCAGGTTGATGTCTATCCGGCCATCGTCTTCGAACACGCGCTGGGAGCTGTCGAGCGAATGGGCTGGGAACTGGTCGACGCCGACGAGGACGAAGGCCGCATCGAGGCCACCGACACCACGTTCTGGTTCGGCTTCAAGGATGATGTCGTCATCCGCATCCGTGCCGACAACGGCGGCAGCATCGTCGATGTGCGTTCCAAGTCGCGCGTGGGCTTGAGCGACGTCGGCGCCAATGCTGCCCGGATCCGGAAGTATCTGGACGAGCTGGACGCACGGTTGCGCTGATTGATCGTTGCAACAGGCGCAATCAGGAGAGGCACGCATCGGAGCTCAGAGGGCTGAGAAGGCTGTGGGTTCGTCGGCGCTTACTGTGAATCCGGCCTTGACCAGGTTTTGAATACAATAGGGATCAAGTTCGGGGCACTACCCGGTCATCATTAGAGTCGGGAGCTTGCAATGCAACAGAGTTCACGGGCCGCTGGGCTGGAGCCCAAGGCGGCATTCGTTCGCAGCATCTCAAATGACAGGTTCCGTTCGTTCCTGGCCATGCTGCCACTTGTCCTACTCTGGCCCGGTGCCGCCCCTGCGCAGTGGGGTGAAGAGCAGCCGGCCAACAGCATCGACCTGGAAGCCGGACTGTTTCACTTCAGCCGCAACAACGCTCGCATTCCCGGCGATAACGGTACCCGATTTGCGCTGGACGACTTGACCGGCGTCAACGGGGCGACGGCTCGCCTGCAGGGCACCTGGTGGTGGAACGAACGGAATGCTCTGCGCCTGACCGCGGCACCGCTCAGCATCAGCGGAACCGGGCTGCCGGACCAGGATATCGACTTTGCTGGCGAACGGTTTGCCGCCGATCAGCCAACCCGGGGCGAATATCAGTTCAACACCTACCGCCTGACCTGGCGGTATCGTTTCCATCGAGGCGAGCGCTGGGACTGGGGTGCCGGTGCCGCCGTCCTGGTGCGAGATGCTCGAATTCGCCTAACCCAAGGCGCGCTTGCGTCCGAAGATGACGACCTGGGTCTGGTGCCACTGCTGCATGCCCATGGGCGCTATCGCCTGTCGGATCGAACCACGCTGGTAATGGATTTCGAAGGCGCCTGGGCTCCGCAGGGACGCGCCTTCGATATCGGTCTGCGGGCCGAGCGGGACTTCAACAATGGCTGGTATGGCCATCTCGGGCTGCGTACGCTGGAAGGCGGCGCCGACAATGACGATGTCTACACCTTCGCCTGGGTGCACTTCGCCACGCTGGGGCTCGGCTACCGATTCTAGAGTTGTTTTTTCAGTGTTTCAGCAGTGTTTCAGGACAGGCATTTTCATTCCGATCATGACCGGGCCGGCGGGGCCTCAAGGCGAGCAAGGGCCAGAAGAAGTGGCCGGGCCACAACGCCCGCCGGGTGAATCCGCCGTTTCGCTGCGGGTGGTTGTGGCCGCGGACGGCAATCTGGCTAGGGGGAAGCGGCGCCACCGGTTCGACGACTGTGACCGCTGGCTACCGCGTCATGTTTTACCGGGATGTGACCGGGTGCGCCTACATTACAACAATCGGCACGTTGAGTACCGGCATCACCAATCCGGGAACCATTACGCTCGCCAGTGCAATCAACGAGCCCAATGGTGTGTTTGTGCGAACGCAAGACACAAGCGGAAATGATATCTCAAGCTCGTTTCATCTGGCGGTCTATTGCTGATCGTGCAGTTCGCGCAACCAGGACAGGCACTTGGCACCGAAAGCCATTATTACCGCGCCATCGGCTCTGCCGAGGCGCTAATGGCAAAGGCCGAAGAGCTGACCCCGGAAGACCCTCGATCAGTCAACCAGGACCTTCAAGTCATGTGTGTCCTGGTTTTGAAGTGACCTCGACCGAGCGGGACTGATCGGGCAGGTCAGCGATCTCGATCAGCCAGTCGGCGGGTGGCAACCAGCCCTTTCCCTTCTCCGGCCATTCGACCAGCAGGAGGCTGGTATCGGTGACCAGGTCTTCCAGTCCCAGATAGAGGATTTCCTCGCCGTGGCCGAGCCGGTAAAGGTCGAGGTGGTGTACGGCCATGCCGTCGATGTCGTAGCTCTCGATCAGGCCGTAGGTGGGGCTCTTGACGCGCCCCTCGAACCCGAAGGCACGCAGCAGGCCGCGCACCAGGGTCGTCTTGCCCACGCCCAGGTCG
>SKZJ01000131.1 GCA_007127425.1 Wenzhouxiangella sp. | reverse complement strand
GGCGAGCCGCTGCTGGTGTCGGCCCGGGTCGACCGATTGGCGGGCGATCTGGTGGTCACCGGAACCAGTGCCGGGCAGCCATGGCGCGAAGTGGTGCCCCTGGAGGCTTTCAATCCTGCGCCGGGTGTGGCCGCACACTGGGGGCGTTTGAGAATAGGCGCGCTGGAAAACGCGCGATCCCGGGCAGTCGATCCGAACCGAATCGATGATGCAGTGCTGGCGACCGCCCTGGACTACGGCCTGGTGTCGTCCCGGACCAGCCTGGTGGCGGTGGATCGAACACCGATCCGTTCCCGTGCCGATGCCCTGGCCGCCCACGACGTGTCGGCCGGTCCGGCAAGGGGCCGCGACATGCAGCTTCGTGCCATGCCCGCGACCGACGGGGGCAGCTTCAATGCCCTGGTGCGTGCGGCTGTGGCCCTGCTGCTGGTTTTTCTGTTGTTCATCGGCCGTCAGTCCGACGGCGGTGACGGAGAGTGTTCATGATCCGCGGTGCCGGCATCGTGCTGCTTCTGGGGCTTGCAGGCTGGTCGCTGTTGCAGGCCGGAATGGTCCAGGGCAAGGCCTGGCTGGGGCAGCATCTCCTGGAACGGGCCTGGAGCCAGGTCATGGAAAGCGGCGAAGCCGTCGAGCCCTGGCCCGGCGCGGTCAGTCATCCGGTCGCCCGGCTGAGCATGCCGCGGCTGAACCTGGACCACCTGGTCCTTGAAGGTGCTGATGGCCCGGTCCTGGCCTGGGGGCCGGGCATGGAGATCGGGCCCAACGGACAGCGCCTGATCGCCGCGCATCGAGATACCCACTTTCGATCCCTGCGTGGGCTCGAGCCTGGCGACCGGGCCGCGCTGCAACATGGTGACGGTCGCATCGAGCACTGGACGGTGGCACGTATCGATATTGTCGATGCGCGCCGCACCGCGATTGACATGGCCGGAGAAGGCGATCACCTGCTGTTGGTGACCTGCTACCCATTCGATGCGACCGAGCCGGGCGGTCCGCTGCGCCTGGTGGCCAGCCTTTATCCCGCATTCACCGAGACCTCGGAGGAGCGTATATGACGACCCTGACCATCGACGAGCTGAGCCGGTCGGCGCGCCGGAAGATGGGAATCTCCCCATCCGCGACCCACCTGGATCGGCCGGTCGGAGACACGAGGGCGCTTGTCCTGACAGGCGCCGCCCATCAATGGGATAATGGGAGGTCCAACTCGAATCGTCCGGAGCATCGAGCAGGTGAGCGAAGTACGACGCATACCGATTGCCGTGAAAAGCGGCGAGAAGATCCGCAAGCCGCAAGGCTTTACCGCCATTCGTGACGGCATCAAGGCGCGAGCCGGCACCGAACCGGCGCCGATCGGCCGCAAGCCGAAGTGGCTGAGAGCCCGTCTGCCGCAGGGCGGCAAGTACGAAGAGGTGCGCGACAACGTCAACACCCACCGGCTGGCGACCGTCTGCCAGGAGTCCAAGTGCCCCAACATCGGCGAGTGCTGGACCAACGGGGTGGCCACCATCATGCTGATGGGTGATGTCTGCACCCGTGCCTGCCGCTTTTGCTCGGTCGATACCGGCAATCCGCGCGGCTGGCTGGATCCGGAAGAACCGGCCAACTCGGCCGAATCCGTGCGCATCATGGATCTGAAGTACGTGGTGCTGACCTCGGTCGACCGGGATGATCTCGACGACGGCGGCGCCGGCCACTATGCCGCCTGTATCCGAGAGATCAAGCAGGTCAACCCGCAAACCGCCGTCGAGGCGCTGACGCCGGACTTCCAGGGTCGCCTGCATGATGTCGAAACCGTGGTCGATTCGGGGCTGGAGGTCTTCGCACAGAATGTCGAGACCGTCCGCCGCCTGACCCATCCGGTGCGTGACCCGCGCGCCGGCTACGAGCAGACGCTGAAGGTGCTCGAACACGCCAAGCGGTACCGACCGAAGGTGTTGACCAAGACCAGCCTGATGCTGGGGCTGGGCGAGACCATCGAAGAAGTCATCGAGACCATGGATGACCTGCGCGCCATCGGCGTCGATATCGTCACCTTCGGCCAGTATCTCAGGCCCACGGTCAATCACCTTCCAGTCGAACGTTACGTCACGCCCGAGGAGTTTCGCCAGTTGCGCGAGATCGGCCTCGAGAAAGGCTTTCTCGAAGTGGTCTCCGGGCCGCTGGTGCGCTCGAGCTACCGCGCCGACCGCGTGTTCGAGAAAAACAACTGCGGCATCGACGACAGCGCCGCCTGATGGCGCAAGGCCTGGACCCCGGCGTGCACGAACGCCTGGTGGGCCGCCTTGCCGATCTGCTCGACCAGGCCCGCGCGCAGCGCCGGACGTTGACCTACCTGGAAGTGGCCGACGCGCTGGCCGTACCGCCGCCGCAGCGTATCCACAAGACGGCCCGGCTGGTCGAGGTCCTGCTCGAGCGCGATGCCGAAGCCGGGCATCCGCTGCGAGCGGCCCTGGTCACCAGCCGCGCGCGACCGGGCCGACCGGCGGAGGGCTTTTTCGACTGCGCGCGCCGGCTGGGTCTGTTCGAGGGCGACGACCCGGACCGTTTCCATGACACCTTGCTCGAAGAACTCTTTGG
>SKZJ01000118.1 GCA_007127425.1 Wenzhouxiangella sp. | reverse complement strand
TGCCACCGTTTCCTTCCAATGCGGATAGCGGTTTTTCACCGCTGACGCATCGTGAAATCGACCCGCGCTACGGTCATTGGGAGGATGTGGAGCAGTTGGCGCAAAAGTATGATTTATGTCTTGATCTGGTGCTTAACCATATCAGCGACGCGTCAGAAGAGTTTCAGGATTATCTGCGCCATGGTCGGAAATCGCGTTTTGCCCCCCTGTTCATCGATGTTGATGCGCTGGGTGAGATCAGTGTCGATGACCTGGCGCACATCCACATTCGCAAGGAGAAGGAGCCCTTTCGCGAGATTGAGTTTGCCGACGGCAGCAAGGGCAGGGTGTGGTGCACCTTTACCGAGCGCCAGATTGATCTTGATTACCGCTCGGGACTGACTTATCACATGATGCGCGAGACGATTCGTCAGTTGGCGCTGTACGGCGTTCGCATGCTGCGGCTTGACGCTTTCGGTTACGTGACCAAACGCATCGGTACCAGTTGTTTTCTGGTAGAGCCCGAGGTATGGACGACGCTGGAATGGTTTCGCGAGCGTTGTGCGCAGGAGGGCATCGAGGTGCTGCCGGAAGTGCATGACCACCCCAGCTATCAATATGCGATTCCGCACCGTGGCATGTGGGCCTATGGTTTCGCGCTGCCGCCGTTGGCGTTGCACGCGCTGTTGGACGCCAATAGCCGTTATCTTAAAAACTGGTTGCGCATGTGTCCGCACAACCAGGTAACGGTACTGGACACGCATGATGGCATCTGCATTCCCGATGTGGAGGGTTTCCTGCCGGCAGGGGAAATTGAAGCGCTCATTAGCAATGTCTCAGAGCGCAGTGCCGACCCTATTTTGCGCCGATCGGCGGCCAATCTGCACAGTGTTGGTGCAATCTATCAGCTTGCCTGCACCTTTTACGACGCATTGCAGCAAAACGATGATGCCTATATTGCCGCCCGCGCGATTCAGATCTTTGCGCCCGGTATTCCGCAGGTGTTTTACGTAGGGCTGCTTGTGGGACAGAACGATCTGGAGCTGATGGAGCAGACGGGAGACCCTCGCGATATCAATAGGCACTGCTATTCGCTGTCAGAGGCTGAGGAGGCAGTGAAATTGGACGTGGTGCAGCGCCAGCTTGCGCTCATGCGGCTGCGTTGTTCTCATCCCGCCTTTAACGGACGCTTCGAACTTGTGTCATCGAATGATTCCAGCGTAAATGTGCAATGGCAGGACGGGCCGCATCGCTGCAGTCTGCTGGTGGATCTCAACTTTCGAACCACCAGCGTCAGCTATACCGACCCGGAAACGTTCCTCCGTACCGAAATACGCTGCTAGTGGGGTCACTGCGCCGTTTCCTCGACGGCGCGAAGAAAACCTTCACCCCAGCGATGGATGTCGTGGTGACATACGATGTCGAACATTTCCTTCAGCCGCGCTTCGGATTCTCCCCGATGCATGGCCGCCGACAGCCCGAAGTACAGCTTGTCGCGAAGGTCCTTCGGGTCGTGCGGATTGGTGAGTACGGCGCCATGCAACTCGGCCGCGGCGCCGGCGAACTCGGAAAGCACGAGCACGCCCCTGCCGCCGCTCAATCCGTGTGTGGCGACGTACTCCTTGGCGACCAGGTTGAGCCCGTCGCGCAGTGGCGTAATCCACATCACGTCTGCCATCGCATAGTAGGCTACGACCTGTTCAAAGGGAAAGGCGCGGAAGAAGAACTGCAGCGGTGTCCAACCCACGGTCGAGTACCGGCCATTGATACGGCCCACAGCCTGTTCGATCTGGGTTTGCAGCTCATCGTAGATGGTCATTTCCTTTGCGGCCGGCACACAGATGCAGATCAGCGTGACCTTGCCCTGAAGCTCTGGACTGTGTTCCAGCAGTTCGGCGAAGGCGCGCAGCTTTTCCAGCGTGCCTTTGGTGTAATCCAGCCGCTCCACTGAGAGAATGACCCGTATCCCATCCAGTTCCTCGCGCAGACTGGCCATCAGATCACGAGTGTCGGCGCTGTCCAGCACTTGTTTGACGCGCTCGACATCAAGTCCAACGGGGTGTACCCCAAGGCCTACGCGGCGGCCGTGTATCTCGATGACGGAGGTGACTTCGTCCAGGCCGACTGCGCAGCCATAGGTGAGAAAGCGAGGAGCACACGCTTTGCGCTCAAGTATTTTCACGGGTGCCACGCCGCGTGCCACATCGACAAAATTCTCAGCCTGACGGGGGATATGAAAGCCGACGTAATCGCATTGCAACAGGCTACTGACGATTTCACGCCGCCACGGCAGCACGTTGAAGACGTCAGCTGACGGGAAATAGGTGTGATGAAAGAAAGCGATTCTGAGGTCTGGACGCAATTCACGCAGAAAAGCCGGAACCAGCCACAGGTTGTAGTCATGAACCCACACCACGGCACCAGGCGCTGCCTCCGCTGCGGTGCGTTCGGCAAACAGCTGATTCACCCTTACATAGACCCCCCAGTCCTCTTCGCGAAAAATGGCGCGCTCCCAGAACGTATGTAATGTCGGCCAGAATGCCTCCTTGGAAAATCGCTTGTAGAAGATGTCGACATCCTGCTGGCTAAGGGCAACCCGGGCAG
>SKZJ01000122.1 GCA_007127425.1 Wenzhouxiangella sp. | reverse complement strand
TCGCTGGATGATGTTGTCAAGCTCAACATCTTTCTGACCGACCTGGGCCAGTTCGGCGTGATCAACGAGATGATGGCCGAGCGCTTTTCCGAGCCGTACCCGGCGCGGGCCACGATCGAAGTGTCGGCCCTGCCCAAGGGTGTGTCGGTGGAAATGGACGCGATCATGGTGCTGGCCGACGGCTAGCGACACCATGCGTGCGGTCAACGAATTGCCGGGGGTCGGGCCGCAGGTGGCCGCCCGCCTCAAGGCGCTGGGCATCCTTACCGAGATCGACCTGCTGTTTCACCGCCCCTTGCGCTACGAGGACCGCACCCGCATCACGCCGATGAACCGGGTGCGGCCCGAGACCCGGGTGCAGGTCGAGGGTCGGGTGATGCACCAGGAAGTGGTGCAGCGCCGTCGGCGCATGCTGCTGGTCACCCTGGCCGACGATTCGGGCCAGGTCACGCTGCGTTACTTCCGTTTCTATCCCAGTCAGCGGCGCATGTTCCAGGTCGGCAACCGCATCCGCTGTTATGGCGAGGTGCGTTTCGGGCCGGAAGGCTTCGAGATGGCCCATCCGGAGTGCCGGGTGATCGGGGACGATGGATCGGAGCCGTTGCCCGAACACCTCACGCCCATCTATCCGGTGACCCAGGGACTGGCCCGTGCGACGCTGACCCGGATCATTGATCAGGCCGTCGAGCGACTTCGCGGTGGGCAACTCGAGCTGCCCGATCCGCTCGCGACCCTGTCGGAACTCGGGGCACTGGTACGGGCGATCCTGACGATCCACCGCCCGGCATCCGACGAAGATCTTGATGCCCTGATCGATGGCCATCATCCCGCCGTCCGTCGCCTGGCAATCGAGGAACTACTGGCCCATCACCTGGCACTGGCCCGGCTCAACCGGGCGCGGGCCCGCCAGCGCGCGCCGAAGCTGGAAAGCGGTCAGGACTTGCGTGCCGGCCTGCTCAAGCGGGTCGGTTTCGAGCCGACCGGTGCCCAGCGCCGGGTGACCGGTGAAATCCTGGCCGATCTGCAAGGTGACCGCCCCATGCGCCGACTGCTGCAAGGCGATGTCGGTTCCGGCAAGACGCTGGTAGCGGCCAATGCCCTGCTGGCAGCCGCAGCCAGCGGCCGCCAGGCGGTCATCGTCGCGCCCACCGAGATCCTGGCCGAGCAGCATTTCAATACCCTCACCGACTGGCTGGAACCGCTCGGCCTGAAGCTCGTCTGGCTTGCCGGCAAGGTCAAGGGCAAGGCCCGTCGCGAAGCGCTCGAGGCGCTCGCCGGCGAGGCCGATATCGCCATCGGCACCCATGCCCTGTTCCAGGCCGGCGTCGCGTTTCGCGATCTGGCCTTGATCGTAGTTGATGAACAGCACCGATTCGGGGTCCACCAGCGCCTGGCGCTGGCCGCCAAGGGCAGCAGCGGCGATGACATTCCACACCAGCTGGTCATGACCGCCACGCCCATCCCGCGCACCCTGGCGATGACGGCTTACGCGGGGCTGGACATCTCGGTGATCGACGAGTTGCCGCCTGGTCGCAAACCGGTGACGACCGTGGCCATCAGCCAGGGGCGGCGCGAGGAAATCGTCGAGCGCCTGCGCCGGGCGCTGGCCGAAGGACGCCAGGCCTACTGGGTCTGCCCGCTGATCGAGGAGTCCGACCTGCTTGAGGCGCGGGCCGCCGAGTCCACCGCCGAGGAGCTGGACCGGGCGCTGCCGCGGTTTTCCGTCGGCCTGATCCACGGGCGCATGAAGCCGGCCGAAAAACAGGATGTGATGGCGCGTTTCAGTGCCGGCGAGATCGACCTGCTGGTGGCGACCACGGTGATCGAGGTCGGGGTGGATGTGCCCAATGCCAGCCTGATGATGATCGAGAACGCCGAGCGCCTGGGGTTATCGCAGCTCCACCAGTTACGCGGTCGGGTCGGTCGGGGCAGTGCCCAGGCCGCCTGCGTGCTGATCTACAAGCCGCCGCTGGGCGAGACCGCGAAGGCGCGCCTGGAGGTCATGCGCGAGACCACCGACGGCTTCATCATTGCCGAGAAAGACCTCGAACTCCGCGGCCCCGGCGAGGTGCTGGGCACGCGCCAGACCGGCATGCTGCGGTTCCGGGTGGCCGACCTCGGGCGCGACGCCGAGCTGCTCGAACCGGTCAAGGAACTGGCCGAACGCCTCGACCGCCCCGGTGCCGACGTGATCATCGAACGCTGGATCGGGGAGGCGGAGCAGTTTGTGGATGTTTGAAGGACGGTAAAAGGTGAAAGGTGAAAGGTGAAAGGAAGGGGGCAATTACCTTTTACCTTTCACCTTTTACTTTTCACCGCGTCTCAGTCCGCAGGACTGAGACGCACCACAAACTCCGTCATGTACCAGGTGCTGGTGGACTCGAAACCGGAGTCGCTCAGGCCGTAGACCCAGATGCGGCCGTTGTCGTCGGTAGTGACTTCGAAGTGCTGGCCGGCGGTACTGACGCGCTTCAGCCGCCAGGGGCGGTCGGGATCGGTGCACCACTCGTCGTCGAGGCCGTTGGCCATGTCGCCCACGGCCAGTGCCCGATCGCCCGGTGCTGATTGCTGGCCGAGATCGATGCTGGGCCGGCGCATGGGCGGCATGTCGCCCG
>SKZJ01000287.1 GCA_007127425.1 Wenzhouxiangella sp. | reverse complement strand
TCAGCTTCAATTACATAGAGATGATAAGCATGACCTTCAACAGTTCCGGATTGTCCTTTTATATAACTTTTTTTATCAAAAAATTCAGTATACCGTTTGGCGATCTCTTTTCTTCGCTGTAATCCTTCATTGGCTCGTTTAAGCTGACTGAGTCCGAGTGCAGACTGAAAATCGGTCAAGCGGTAATTGTATCCCAATTCCTGCATTTCCATATACCAACCGGGATAATCCTGTTCACAGAGATATGAATTTTCCGAGTCACTAAACGCTGTCTCCAAAGAATTGGTAAATTCATTGTGATTTTTTGTGATGCCGTGTGTTCGCAGCTTCAGCAACCTTAGGTAAAGCGATTCATCATTTGTGGTGATCATCCCCCCTTCTCCGGCGGCAATATGTTTGACCGGATGGAAAGAGAAAATGGCAAGTTCGGCAAATTCTCCATTACCACATTTCTGTTTTTTCCCAGTTGAATCAATAAAAAACCCTCCGGGCGCATGGCAGGCATCTTCAATCATCCAAAGGCCGAATTCATCCGCCAATTCTCGGAATGGTTCCAGATTCACTGCCCGGCCGGCAAAATCCACCGGAATGATGCCGCTGTAGGTGCCATCGGGTGAAGAATTCATAAGAGCTTTGACTTTCTCAATATCAATCAGATAAGTTTCCGGATCGATGTCCACAAATTCCACCTCTCCACCACAATACCTCACACAGTTTGCTGATGCCGCAAATGTGATGGGTGTTGTGATAACTTTAGAATTTTCATCCACATTTAACGCAAGAGCACATAAATGCAAGGCTGCGGTTCCACTCGATACAGCCACTGCGAATTTACTCCCAATATATTCGGCAAATTCTTCTTCAAATTGTGCAATTACGGGCCCCTGGGTCAGGTAATCTGATTTGAGAACTTCTGTAACTACTTGAATATCAGCTTCTGATATAAACTGCCTGCCATAAGGGATTGGTTTTTCCATATTCACAGATTGCTTATTAAACAAGCCGTATTGTGTCCGATTAAGGTTTTACTATGTAACAGGGAGTCATTGCAAATGGAGATTTTTTAATTACAACATCCATATCTGCAAAATATTCATCAACTGCTTTTGTTTCACCAGGAAACACTCCGTAATCATCCAATAATAATATTCCTCCACGAACAATTCGTGGATAAAGATGCTCCAGGATCGTGACAGCTGGCTCATAAATATCGGTATCGAGATTTAAAAGTGATATGTTAAGGTATTGATTATTTTCAATATAACTTGGAACTGTTACATTAATATCTCCGGCAACCAATTCAATATTTGTATTTAATCCTTTGTGTTCTAGTACACTCTCAAGCTGGTCAACCGATATGGATTTTTCACCGGCATTTGAAATAAATCGTTTTCTGTACTTTTTATCTTTGTCATATTCCGTTTCAGGAAATTCATCAAATGTGTCAAAGCCAATTATTTTATGAGAGAAAGAATTACCAAATAAATCTCTGAACCCAGCAAATCTGACCAAGCTTGTGCCTTTAAACACACCACAATCAACTATTGCCCCTGGCAAATCTTTAATCATTTTAAAAAATTCATAATGAGCAAGTATTTTACTGAGTCTTTTATTATCGCAGCTTAGATAGAAGTTATTTTCGTATTCAAATGCTTTATCAAAATCAGGTAGTTCAATCATTTTATTTCATTTAGATTTCAGAAACTGAAATTAGGATCCACATATTTTTTAATTAATTCACGCAATTCGTCAACAGTTACCCATTCTTTATTTTCACCTGAGTTGTATCTGAATCCAAGCTCAACTTTTTCAGCATTAAAGTGCTCAATATAATCGTCAAGGTTCCAGCGGTGCTGCGATGGGAGAATGGTGTAATACTTACCGAGGTCATAAGTGTAAAAAGAGTCGGATGTAGTGATCATCTCTTCATGAATTTTCTCACCCGGTCGCAATCCAACCACTTTCTGAGTACAATCAGGTCCGATTGCCTTTGCCACGTCTGTAATTCTGTATGAAGGGATTTTTGGCACAAACAATTCACCGCCCCAAGCGTGTTCAAGAGCATGTAATACCATATCCACACCATCAACGAGGGTAATGGTGAAACGAGTCATTTCACGGTTTGTAATCGGCAAAACCCCCTCATTTCTTTTCTTGAGAAAAAAAGGAATAACCGAACCATTAGACCCCATCACATTACCATATCTAACAACCGAAAAAGTGATTGGATTCCAGCCTCTAATATTATTTGCAGCAATAAAGAGTTTGTCTGACACCAGCTTTGTAGCACCATAGAGATTTACCGGGGCTGCCGCTTTATCGGTAGAAAGAGCCACCACTTTTTTAATACCATTAGCCAGACAGGCCTGCACGACGTTTTCGGCCCCGCCAATGTTAGTTTTTACACATTCATCAGGGTTGTACTCTGCAATATGAACATGCTTCATGGCAGCAGCATGAATCACATAATCGATTCCGTTCAGGGCACGGTTTAGCCGTTTAAAATCCCTCACATCCCCTATAAAAAATCGTATCATCGGATATTTTGAGTGAGGATACTGCTGCGCCATCTCGAACTGTTTCTGTTCATCCCGTGAATAAATGACAAGGCGATCAATTTGGGGCCAATCT
>SKZJ01000096.1 GCA_007127425.1 Wenzhouxiangella sp. | reverse complement strand
CGGCGGGTAATCCTGTCACTGGCGTCGGCGCCGCATTTTCAATACACTGGAGGTACAGGGGGTGCAACCTGCAGGAGGCCTGCCATGATGCAGCACAAGATCGTTGCCCGATTCCTGGACGGAAGGGTACTCAAGGGCGTGACGTTCAATTTCAGGCCGGAGCGCCGGAACTTCCACTTGCAACTGGATGATACCGGTGATCAGGTTGAAGTGAATGTCGATGAGCTCAAGAGCGTATTCTTCGTCAAGGACCTGACTGGCAACAAGGATTACAACGATCGCCAGGATGTCGAACGTCGGGGTTACGGGCGCCGGCTGGAAGTGACATTCGTCGACGGCGAGTCCATCGTCGGATATACCCAGGGCTACTCGCCCGACCGGCCCGGTTTCTTCATGGCGCCGGCTGATCCCGACAGCAACAACGATCGTATCTACGTGGTCAGGGAGTCGACCGAGGCTGTCAACCTTCTTTAGGTCGCTGCCGGGTTGAATCGCTCCCGATTCGGATGCTGCGGTCGTATCGCGGCAATAGCGCCGGATCGTGGCTGATCATGATGACCGTTCTGGTGCCGAGCCAACCGTTCAGTCCGGCCTTCATGGCGCGGGCGCTGGCCGCGTCCAGTCCCGTGGTGGGTTCATCGAGAATGACCACGTGCGGGTCAGTAAGCAACAGGCGGGCCAGGGCGATGCGCCGCAATTCTCCACCAGAGATGTCGGCACCCCCTTCGCCGATCCAGCTGTCGAGACCGTCGGGAAGACTGTGCATCAGGCGATCAAGGCCCACTCGTTCGATGACGCTGGAAAGCTCTGCATCGCTGGCCTCCGGTGCTGCCAAGCGCAGATTGTTGGCCAGGGAGTCACGAAAAACCACCGGACGCTGTGGCAGGTAACCGATTGCCCGCCTTAGCTCATCGGGTCCGATCCGGTCGATATTACAGCCCCCATACAGCACCCTGCCGGTAGTGGGAGCCAGTTGCCCCATCAGCAGCAAGGCAAGTGTCGTCTTGCCGCCGCCGCTGGGACCGATCAGCACGACTCTTTCGCCGGCCTCGATGAAGATATCAAGGTTTGCCAGAAGCGGCGGCAATGACTCCTGGTAGCGGAAGCTCAGGTTGATGGCCTCGATGCTGTGCTCTCGGGGAAGGCGCTGTGTGCTGGCGGTGGCCGATCGGCTGGATGAAGGTTTCAGTAATTCGCCGGCTCGTTCGGCGGCTACCCGGCACGCCGCCAGCCGGCGCCATGCACCCGGTAGCGGCTGCCAGGCTTCGGTGAGGGCCAGCATGACCAGCACCAGGAGGACCATCACCGGTGTGGTGATGACGCCTGCTTCGGTCAGCATGATACCGGCCACCAGTACGCTCCACAGTCCACCAAGCCCGATCAGCGTGGTCAGCCCCTGGCCTACGGCATCCAGACGCGCCAGCATGCGGCCGAGCTCGACCATGTGCCGGTTGTGGTTGCCCAGCTGGTTGCTCCAGTCGTTGACGCGGTTGAAAGCCTTGAGTATTTCCATGCCTTCCAGTCCCTCGGTGGCGAGCATGCGCTGGTTGGGCTCCATTGCCGAGCGCTGCCGGGTCGGTGTACGACCGGTGCGGGCGATCAACAGCATGGCAAGCAGATTCAGCACCAGGACGACCAGCACCGCCAATGCGGCGGGTACGGCGCCCATCAGCGCAAAGCCGCCGGCCACGGCGAGGCCCAGCACACACGCTGCAACAACCGGACCCAGCACGCCGGTAAACATGTGGTCGAGTGTCTCGACGTCGCGTGTCAGTCGGTCGAGCGCATCTCCTCGCCGTAGTTGCCGAAGCGAGTATTCGTCCCGGATCAGCAGGTTTTCAAACAGCCGCTGACGCAGATCGGCCAACAGGCGAAAAGTCGCCTCGTGGCTGGCGAGACGTTCTCCGTAGCGCGCCAGGGTGCGGGTGACGGCGGCCAGGCGAATGCCGGCACCGGGCGTGAAGATGTCCAGGCCGACGATCAGACCAGCGCCGGCCAGTGCGCCTGCCGTGATGAACCAGCCCGACAAGCCCAGTAGAAACGCGGCCGCGACCAGGCTGAGCAGGGCCAGGATGACGCCCAGCAGAAGCCAGCGCCATTGACGTCGAATACCCGGCCAGAGCAGTCGGAAAAGGCTCATCCGAAAGTCTCCTTGAGCCGACCGTCAGCCAGTTGCAGTGTCCGATGGGCCCAGACCAATGCATCGGGATCATGGCTGGCGCAGATCATGGTGCAGCCAGCGATCTCGTTGACTCGCGCCAGGGTATGCCAGATGCCGACGGCACTATCGTGATCAAGGCTGGAAGTGGGTTCGTCCAGCAGCAGCAGGGGGCGATGCCGCGTCAGCGCACGTGCCAGTGCCAGCCGTCGAGCCTGCCCGCCGGATATTCCTTCACCGTTGTGCGAAATCGGCATGTTCAGTCCGAGAGGAAGCCGGCGAACCATGTCGGCCAGCCCGGCCAGGTCCAGTGCATGCCACAGGCGCGCGTCGTCGGCATCCGGGTCGCCAAGGCGAAGGTTATCGGCCAGGCTGGCGTTGATCAGACCGGGTTGCTGTCCCATCCAGCCGCGCAGATGGGCGAGATCGGCGTTGGTGATGAGCTGCAGCGGCATATTGCCAAGGTGGATGTTGCCGTTGTTCGGTTCGACGAAGCCTGCGAGCAGTTGCAGCAGGGTGGACTTGCCGCAGCCACTGGGCCCGGCGATGACAACGCGCTGTCCGGGCTCGACCGTCAAATCGATCGCTTGCAGGACGGGTTTGCGATCGGGCCAGGCCATGACCAGTCCCCGGACGTCGATGCCGATGGCGTTGCCGGCATCGATGACGACTGGTTCGGACGGTTCCAGCCTGGCCGGCGGCGCGGTCAGCACCGCGCAAATGTTGTCGGCCGCTGCCAGTGCGCCGGCCCGATCGTGCCAGAACTGCGACAGCTGGCGCAATGGCAGAAAGAACTCCGGGGCCAGCAGGAGGATGAACAGTCCGGTCTTCAAATCCAGGGCCGGGGCCGGGCCGAACTCTATGTAACCAAGCAGGCCGAGACCGATGTAAATGGCCACCGCCGCAATGGCTACTGCCGAGAAAAACTCCAGCACCGCGGTCGACAGGAAAGCCACGCGCAGCACCGACATGGTGCGCTCGCGGAAATCCTCGATCAGTTCGGCGATGCGGGAGGTCTCGCGTTGCTCGGCGCCGTGGCGCCGGATCAGATCCATCCCTCTGAGCCGGTCGAGAAAAACGCCACCGAGTCTCGCCAGGGCTGTCTGCTGTTGACGGCTGAGCGTTTCAGTTCCCATGCCGATCAGGATCATGAAGAGCGGAATGAGTGGTGCGGCGAACATCAGGAACAGCCCGGCAAGCCAGTCCTGTACAAGAACTGCGACCAGGATGGCCGGGGTGATGATCGACACCGTGAACATCTGCGGCAGGAAGCGGGCGTAGAACGGGTCGAGCGCCTCCACCCGTTCGATCAGGGTGGTCGCCAGGTCGCCGCTACCCAACCGGTTGCGAAGTGCGGGGCCGGCATCGGCCATATGACTGAACAGGCGCGGAACCATGACAGAACGCACCCTGGCCGAGGCTCCCGCAGCGAGCAGTCCGCGAACGGTCTCGCCACCGGCACGCAGGGCGAGGATGGCCCCCAGCATCAACAGCGGTGGCCACAAGGCGGCGAGGTCGGCCTCTTCGATGGCGATACGATGGACGATTTCAGCCAGCCACCAGGCCTGTGCAATCACAATTGCAGCCTGCACCGTCGCCAGTGACAGCATGCCGGGCAGCAGCCAGCCCGGTGCCTGTCGCTTCAGCCACTGTCCCGCCGCGACATCGCCGGGGCCCTCGTGAACGCTTGGCTCGGCACTTTCATCACGATCCATCGGCGAATCAGCTCAATGGCCCGCGTAGCCTTCACCCGCCTTCACCTTGCCGCGAAAGACCCAGTAGGTCCAGGCGGTATAGCCGAGGATGATGGGAATCAGGAACAGCACGCCCAGCAGCAGGAACAACTGGCTGCCCGGATCGGAAGCCGCATCCCAGAACGTGTGTTCCGGAGGCACGGCATAGGGCCACATCGAGACCAAAAGCCCGATGTAGAACAGGGCGAACAGTGTCATCGAGCCGATGAAGGGTGCAGCATCCCTGCGCTGTCTGAGCTTTTTGAGGACCCAGGCAGCAGTCAGTACGCTCATTAACGGGAAGATCCACAGCGCAGTAAAGTGGTCGAACCAGCGATCACGCACATGTTCGCTGGCCATCGGCGTCCAGATGCTGACAATCAGGAAAAACGCCATCACCGCGGCCAGCAGTTTCGGGGCCAGCCGGTAGGCCCAGTCGCGGGTGTTGCCCTCTGTCTTTAGGATGGTCCAGGTGACGCCCAGTAAGGCATAGCCGGTGACTACGCCCAGGCCTGTCATGAGAGTGAAGGCGTTGAGCCAGTCGAGTGGGCCGCCGACATAGGAAAAACCGACTACCTCGAACCCCTGGATGTAGGCGCCGGCCACTGCTCCCTGAGCGAACGCAGCCACCGTCGACCCTCCAAAGAATGCCCGATCCCACCAGTGCCGGCTATCCGAGCCGGCCTTGAAGCGGAACTCGAAGGCCACGCCGCGGAAGATCAATCCGGCAAGCAGCAGGAACACACCAATGTAGAGTGCTGGGAGAAACACGGCATAGACCATGGGAAAGGCGGCCAGTAATCCGGCTCCGCCGAGAATCAGCCAGGTCTCGTTGCCGTCCCAAATGGGCGCGACCGAACTCATCATTTCGTCGCGGGCGGCATCGTCGGGTGCGAACGGAAAGAGAATGCCGACACCGAGATCGAAGCCGTCCATGAGCACGTACATGAACACGCCAATGCCGATGATGACAATCCAGATCAGGGTCAGGTCGATCAGTTCCATGACTTCTAGCTCCTTTCCTTGGCGGCCTCATCTTCAAGACCGGTGGGCACGGCCGACCAGGGACGCTTGGGTCGGGCAGTGTCGTCCTTCGGTGCGGCATCGACCGGATCCGGCCCTGCAGTGATCACGCGCTTGAGGTAGTGCAGGCCGGCAGTGAAGACCACGGCATAGACGGCGATGTAGCCGACCAGCGTCAGCAAAACCATGCCGCCGGTCAGAGAGGGTGTGACGCCGTCGTTCAGGCGCATGAGGTCCTGGATCAGCCAGGGTTGTCGCCCGACCTCGGTCACGAACCAGCCAGCCAGCACGGCCACGAACGGCAGCGGAATCATCCAGGTCAGGGCCCTGAGCAGGCGGGGAGACTGTTCGAGTCGGCCATGCCAAAGCTGCCAGGCTGACGCCAGGGACAGGAGGATGAAAATGATGCCCAGGCCGACCATGATGCGGAAACTCCAGAATACGATACCGACCGGCGGCCGGTCTTCCGGCGGCACTGAAGTCAGTCCGGTCACCTCGCCGTCGAGGCTGTGGGTCAGGATCAGGCTGCCCAGTTTCGGAATGGCGATCTGGAGGTGATTGGTCTCATTGCGCGAGTCGGGAATGGCGAACAGGATCAGCGGCGCGCCTTCCTGCGTATTCCAGTGGCCCTCCATGGCTGCGACCTTGACTGGCTGGTTCTCGAAGGTATTGAGGCCATGAAGGTCGCCAACGACCAATTGCAGCGGGGTGGCGATGGCCAGCATGATGATGGTCATCTTCAGCGCCTTGCGACTGGTTTCCAGGTTGCGGCCATTCAGCAGGTACCAGGCGCTGACGCCGGCTACCACGAACCCGCCGGTGATGAATGAAGCCAGGGCCATATGGGCGAAGCGGTAGGGCAACGAGGAATTGAAGATGGCCTGCGTCCAGGATGTGACCTGGACGATGCCGTCACTCAGTTCGACGCCGGCCGGTGTATGCATCCAGCTGTTGGCCGACAGGATCCAGAACGAGGAGATGAACGTACCGATGGCGACCATGCAGGCCGAGAACAGGTGGGCACCCTTCGGCACCCGATCGCGCCCGAACAGCAGCACGCCAAGGAAGGTCGCCTCGAGGAAAAAGGCGGTCACTACCTCGTAGCTCAGAATCGGACCGAGGAAATTGGCCGCAGAGTAGGAGAAGGTGCTCCAGTTGGTGCCGAACTGGAAGGCCATGACGATACCCGAGACCACGCCCATGCCGAATACCAGAGCAAAGACTTTGATCCAGAACTTTGAAAGCTTCTCCCATACCGGGTTGTCGGTGCGGTAGTAGAGTGCTTCAAGGACGGCGATGTAGGCCGCCAGACCGATGGTAAACACCGGGAAGATGGCGTGAAAGGATACGACGAAGGCAAACTGGAAGCGGGAGAGGAGAAGTGGGTCCAGTTCCATGATCGGCTACCTCCTGAATAGGGCCGGGATTTGTTATATCATATCATCCTAATAAGCCGAATAGAGTGAAAGAACCCATGAGTTTCGTCAGGCGGTCACGCTGACGACTACCTCGCGGCGATGGGGGCGGTGGCGGTGTTCCCACAGGAAAATACCCTGCCAGGTGCCCAGCGCCAGACGACCGTTGGTGATCGGTACGGTCAGGTCGGTATCGGTCAGCAGGGCACGCACGTGCGCCGGCATGTCGTCGGGGCCTTCGGCGGTGTGCACGTAGCGCGGGTCGCCGTCGGGCACCAGGTCGCCGAGAAAGGTTTCGAGATCGCGCTGCACGTCGGGATCGGCATTCTCGTTGATGATCGGCGAGGCCGAGGTATGGCGGATGAATACGTGGCACAGCCCCTGATCGATGCCGCTGCCGGTGAGACAGGCAGCGACTTCTGACGTGATGTCGGTCAGGCCGCGGCCATCGGTATGGAAGGTCAGGGTGGTTTGCTTCATCAGTGCGCCTGGCTAGTGGTCCTTCAACATGATAATTACGGATTCAGTTGGTCTGTCAGCGTTCAGGGCTAGGCGCGGCTTGCAGCGGAGCGCCACAGGAGCGCTGAATCCGTAATTATCATGTTGAAGGACCACTAGTCATTTCGGCGAGCAGTTCGGCCTGGTGGGCTTCGATCAGCGGCTCGATCACCGGGTCGATCTCGCCCTGCATGATGTTTTCAAGATCGTATAGCGTCAGGCCGATGCGGTGGTCGGTGACCCGACCCTGGGGGAAGTTGTAGGTGCGGATCCGTTCGGAGCGGTCACCCGAACCGACCTGCAGCTTGCGCTCCGCGGCACGTTCGGAGCGTTGCAGCTCGACCTGGGCATCCAGCAGGCGGGCGCTCAGCAGGCTCATGGCCCGGGCCCGGTTCTTGTGCTGCGAGCGTTCGTCCTGGCATTCAACCACGATGCCGGTGGGCAGGTGGGTGATGCGAATGGCCGAATCGGTGGTGTTGACGTGCTGCCCGCCGGCCCCGGAGGAGCGGAAGGTGTCGATGCGCAGATCGTTGGAATTGACGTCCACACTGTCGACTTCGTCGAGCTCCGGCAGGATGGCAACCGTGCAGGCAGACGTGTGGATGCGGCCCTGTGACTCCGTGGCCGGAACGCGCTGGACGCGATGGGTGCCCGACTCGAACTTCAGGCGCGAGTAGACGCCGTTGCCGATCAGTCGGGCAATGACTTCGCGGAACCCCCCGGCCTCGCCCTCCTGGGCGGCCATGATCTCGACCTTCCAGCCGCGGCGCTCGGCATAGCGGGTATACATGCGCAGCAGGTCACCGGCGAACAGCGCCGCTTCCTGGCCGCCGGTGCCAGCGCGGATCTCGAGAAAGATGTTGCGTTCGTCGTTGGGGTCGCGCGGGAGCAACAGCCTTTGCAGCTCGTTCTCCATCCCCGCCTGCGCCTTCTCTCCGCTTGCGATCTCTTCCTCGGCCATTTCGCGCAGGTCGCTGTCGGAGTCGCGCAGCAACTGGCCGGCTTCATCAACTGCTTCCTCGGTGGCCTGGAACTGGCGCCACAGCCGGATGATCGGCTCGAGTTCGCCGTATTCTCGCGACAGCCGCTCGAACTGACGACGGTCGGCGATGACCTCCGGGGTGGCCAGCAGTTGCTCGATTTCCTCGAAACGTTCGCCGGCTTCCTCGAGTCGTGTGCGGATGCCGGGGTTCATGAATCCTCGTCCAGGAAGTAGTAGCGCGCCGCAGCCAGAAGGTCTTCGTCTGCGCTCTCTGCCGCCTGGCGCAGTCGAATACTGGGTTCGTGCAGCAGGCGGTTGACCAGGCGATGGCTGAAGCGCTTGAGTACGTCTTCGGGGTCACGTCCATGGGCGAGATCGGTCCGCGCCTGCTCCAGCAACTGGTCTCGTTGTGCCTGTGCGCGTCGCCTGAGCGATTTGAGGGTGCTAGTCGTGCCCTGCAATCTCAGCCAGCGCTCGAATGCGGTGACCTCGGATTCGACGATGGTGGCGGCCTGCTGCAGTGCCTTGACCCGCTCCTGTTGGGCCGATTCGATGATGGCGTGCAGGTCGTCGATGGTATAGAGAAACAAGTCGTCGAGTTCGGCGCTGGCCGGATCAATGTTGCGCGGGACCGACAGGTCCAGGGCAAAGATCGGACGGTGGCGGCGTCGGCCGAGAGCGGCCTTGAACATCGGTTCGGTCAGGATCGCTGCCGGGCTGGCGGTGCAGGCAATGACCAGGTCGTGTGATTCGAGCAGGCCGGGTAGGGCGTCGAGTGTGTGTGCCTGTGCCCCGAACCGGTCGGCCAGTTGCCGCGCCCGCTCTTCACTGCGATTGGCGATGGTGAGTCGATTGATGCCGGCCTCGTGGTAATGCGTGGCACAGTCCTCGATCATTTCACCGGCGCCGATCAGCAAGGCATTGAGGCGATCGAGCGAACCGAAGATCTGGCGTGCCAGTCGAAGCGACGCGTAGGGCAGGGTGACCGGGTTGCGGCCAATGCCGGTTTCGGTCCGAACCCGCTTGGCGGCGGAGAAGGCATGCTGGAACATTCGGTCGAGCCGGCTGTCTAGCGTGCCAGCGTCGTGTGCAGTCTGCCAGGATTGCTTGGCCTGGCCGGCCACCTGGGGCTCGCCGATGATCATCGAGTCCATGCCGGAGATGACCTTGATCAGGTGATAGACGCAGGCAGAGCGGTCGAGTTGATACAGGTGCTCACGCACCTGGCCGGGCCGAAGCTGGTGCCATTCGTGCAGCCAATCCATCAACTGTCGCGTGATAGTCTGTTCCGACGACACATAGAGTTCCGTACGGTTGCAGGTACTGAGTATGCTGCAGCCGTCGATGCCGGGAACTGCCGACAGCGAGGCCAGCGCCTCGGGCAGCGACTCGGCGGTAAACGCCAGTTGCTCCCGGATGCTGATCGGGGCTGTCTGGTGACTGATTCCCAGGGCGAAGAGAGACATGCGAGATAAGCTGATGGACAAACACGCCATTTTCCTACTGGCAGCCGCACAGTGCAAGCTTCTTGCTGCAGCAGGACTGTTAACCCTACTTGCGGGCTGTGCCGCTTCGCCTCAAGAGAAGGATCCCGCCCCCGCTCCGGAACCGGAGCCGGTGCGCGCCAATGTGACGGAACAAGAGCGGCTGGCCGGTGCCGACCCGGAGGTCCTGTTCCACGTCATGGCCGCCGAACGGCTCATCGGTCTCGGAGAGTACCGGGATGCCCTGGACCAGTACCTGGAGGCTGCATTGATAGCCGACGACGAGGAGCTCGCCAGGCAGGTTTCCCGGCTGGCCGGCCAGCTGGGTGAATGGGAGATTGCCCTGATTGGCACCGATCGCTGGCTGGAACTGAACCCCGGGAACGAGGATGCCAAACAGATGCGCCTTCTGGCCTGGCTCAATAGCGGGCGAGTCGATGAGGCGGTCAATGGATTGGTCGAATTGATCGAGCGTCAGGGCGATCCGCAACAGGGCTGGCGCCGTGCAACCCTGCTGCTGTCTGCGGCCGAGGACGACGAACTGGCCGTGGAAGCCATGTCCCGGTTGGTTGAGCGCAGTGGCCGGGACGCCATGGCACCGGATATTCTGTATATGCAAAGCGTTCTGTACTGGCAGATTGGCGAACCCGAACAGGCGCTGGAGCTGGCACTTGAAGCGGCGGCCGAGAGCGATGAGCGCAAATATCGCGTCTGGGCGGCACAGCTTGCCGCTGAGCAGGGTGAGCTGGAGCTCGCCCTGGACTTGTACCGCATGGCGCGAGCCGAAGAGCCGGAGTACGCGCCGCTGGCGTTGTCCGAATCCGAGGTGCTGCGTCAGCTGCAACGCGACGACGAAGCCCTAGAGTTGTTGCGGGATATGCCGGCCGACAGCGATGTGCTCTACACGCT
>SKZJ01000176.1 GCA_007127425.1 Wenzhouxiangella sp. | reverse complement strand
GAAGGTGCGGCACCAGCTTCGGTAGCGCGGCTCATCGTAGATCCCGCCCCAGTTGTGCAGGCAGAGCATCAGGCCGGTGCCGGCGCCGATCCCCGCCACCGGCTCGTCCACCCACATCTTCACCGTCCGCTCGCCCGGCTCGCGCTCCCACGGCTGGGCGCTGAACTCCTGGTCCTGTGCAAGAAGCATTCTCCACCTCGACGCGTGGCGATGTCGCGAGGTGGTTAAGTACGCCGCACAGCCGGTCGAGACCTCCCGCGGCCCGCAACTCGCGTGCTCCGGCAGGTCCCGGCGGTGGGCGTCGGGAAATGCCTCTCATCACGCGGAGGTGATCGGAATGTCTCGCGCGCTCGCCGTCGTACTCGCCGTCACACTGCTTCCCGTCCTCGCAGTCGCGCAGGAGGGCGAGGAGGTGAGGCTTCTCAGCAATCAGAGCTTCGAGGATGGCCTCGCGGGCTGGGGTGTCTGGCCGGACGAGACCGGATCGACGCTCAACGTGGACACGCAGTTCGCGTATGAGGGCGAGGCCTCCCTGCGCGTGGACGCGACGAGTCCGGGCGACCGGGCCTTCGTGATCCAGTCCACCGGCGACTTCGAGACAGACGTGATCTACCGCATCTCGGGGGCGCTTCGCAAGGATCCGACCATCCCCGACAGCGCGGTCGGTTTCCTCGTCAACTGGCGCGAGGGAGGGGAGAGTAACGTGATCCTCAACCGCGCCTACCCGATGGACCTGACGAAGGAGCCGCGGGAGGACGGCTGGGAGCGCTGGTCGGGCCTCTTCATGGCTGCCCCCAACGCCGGAACGATGCAGGTATTGCTGCGCGTGGAGCATACCGTCGGAAGCGTCTGGTTCGACGATCTGCGCTTCGAGAACATGGGGCCCTCGGCCGGAATCACGCCCGACGTCTGGAGCTACGTGCCGATCGGGGTCGAGATCGGGCAGGAGCCCGCGTCGCGCTTCACCGCCCATCAGCGTGAGCAGACGCCCGCCTACGAGGCCGCCGCGCGGTACAACGATCTTCTGATGCAGTCCGCGCTGCTTGAGGCGAGGCTCCGCGAACTCGATCGGCGCAGGACCTACGCTGGAGAAGAGCCGTCGGAGCACCTTCACGCACGCTTCGGTGCGGTGGATGAGCTTCTCAACGCTGCGTACCTGAGCTTCGCGGCGGCCTTCCGCTCCGAGGAGCAGGAGGACTTTGAGCGCTTCCAGACGGCGGCCGATCAGCTTGCAGCGAACATCGAACTTCTGTCCTTCGAGCTTCAGCGCGAGCAAAATCTACTCAGCCCGCCACGCCTTCGCTGGCTGCCCGCGGGCCACGGCGAGCAGCCGCGTACGATGCCGCCCTTCAGCGAGGACGGCAGCGCGATGAACCGCCTGCTGATCGGCGCGTGGAGCCCCACGGAGTGGCGCGAGTTCGAGGAGCCCTTCGACTTCGAGTTTCACTCATCGGCACCGGGAGCGCCCAGAGTGCACACGGAGGACGAGCGTGACTTCTCCAACATCACCGAGCGCATCGACAGCCTTGAGGAGATGGGCTACGCCGGGACTTTCGGCTACCTCAGCTTCGGAATTCACGATGTGATGTACGCGCCGAACTGGCTGCTGGAGCGGCACGCCGACGAGCCGGACTTCTTCCACGTCTCCCAGGACGGCCTGCAGGGGCGCAGCCGCGGCAGTACGCACTCGCTGAACTACTACCATCCGGCGGTGCGGGAGTACATCGAGGACTACCTCGGTGCGTACGCCGAGTTCTGCGCCGATGAGCCGCGGGTGTTCTTCCACGAGATCGCGCAGGAGGCGTTCCAGCACTTCACAACCGAGGGCGGCGCGCGACGGTCGCCGGGCTACGGCCCGAGCGCCACGGCGGCCTTCCACCAGTGGCTGGAGGCCGAATACACCGACATCGCCGCGCTCAACGAGGCGTGGGGGACCGACTACGCGGAGTTCGGCGCCATCGAGCAGCCTGATGACCGCTACGTCAACCCGGAGCGTGAGATCACCCCGCTCGTGGCGGAGTTCGAGCGCTTCATCGAGGACGGCTACCTCGACTATCTGCAGCTTCTCTACGAGTCGCTGAAGGCCGGCGATCCGAACAAGCCCGTCGCGGCGCGGCACAGCGGTCTGCTGACTTCGGTCAACGGGGCGCGCGCATTCGAGCACTGCGATGTGCTGAGCTACCACTCGCGCGCGCCGCGCATGCAGGTGATGTACCTCTACCTCAACACACTCTCGCGGTACAATGACAACAAGCCGCTGGGCTACCTCGAGGACTTCTGGGGTGTTCAGGAGGAGGCCGACCAGGTCGGCAACGAGCGCATCCAGCGGCGCGGGCTTGAGAAGCACGTTTCCCGCAGCTTCGCGTGGGGGCGGGCGCTGCAGATGAAGTGGTACGCGTACACCTCCGGCGGCTACCTGCATACGTACAACGGCAACTGGTTCAACCCGCGCTACGACGTCCTGACAATGCGCTACTGCGCCCCGGCGCTCAAGGTCGCGCTCGACCGCGTCCGGCAGGTCGATCGAGTGCTGACACATTCGCCGATCCCGCAGTTCCGCATCGCCATCTGGCAGCCCTCCGCCTCCATGCGCATCCAGGCGCGGGAGGTTCTCTCCGCGAATGAGATCATCGGTCTGCACGG
>SKZJ01000098.1 GCA_007127425.1 Wenzhouxiangella sp. | reverse complement strand
GTGGGCAGGCCACGCAGATAGCTGCTGAAGTCATCGAGAGCGATCTGCAGGGCCATCGTCCCCTGCCCTGATCATATAAATGGCATCGGCCACGCCGGGTTGCAGATGTCGGCCATCGCTGTCGCGGTCCCAGGGCAGCAAGGTCACATGCTCGTCCAGACCCAACGCGTCGAGCTGATGCGGTACGCCATGGCCGTGGCGCAGATGGCCGCTGCCGATCAGGCCAACTACCAGCGCTCCGTCGTGGGCACGGTGGGCCTGGATCATTCCTTCGGCGAACGCGCGGTCCCAGAACAGTTGCGCATCAATGAAATTGTCCGGGTCGCTGTCGTGGTCGGCATGGCTATGCTGCTCGTGAATATCGCCCAGCCATTCAGCGTAGTCGGCTGTCGGCTCGGCTGGTTTCGACACCCCTTCGCGCTGCTCGTTCGGCACGGCGGCCAAGCCGTCGCGGCCGATTGCGCGGGTCAGTTCGGCGTCCACGTTCAAGGCATACATGGGCATGCCGTGGGCGCGTGCATAGCGAAATATGTCCATGTACAGGTCGGCATCGAAACCCCATACATCATCCCATTCGCTGCGGCGCAAGAAGGTGGATTCATCCAGCACCCCCGTCGTCCAGGCATGCAGCACCGGCTGCACCCGGCGCGGGAACATTTCCAGAGCAAGCACGATGTCGCCGCGCCGTTGGTGCAGCGCTTTCAGCGTCTCCAGCTGCCAGCGATGATGCGCCGCGCTGTCGTGCCGCTCACCCAGCATGACGATGTCTGCCGAGCTGATGTCGTCGAGCAGCGCGTCGGAGGCGAGGCGGCTGTCGTCATCCGGGTTCCACCAGCCAGCCGGCGGCAGGCACTTGTCTTCGGCATGAACCGTTGCAGCGCCGAAACCGAAGGCCGTGAGCATGACGACGATGGCCATGTATCGGGTGATTCGCGTCAGCAATGTCATTCCTTTTATCGTCGCAGTGATTGCAGGATCATCGCGATGTGACGGCCGGTAACGTGAGCCGGTTCCCGCTACCGGACGTGTGTCACTTGCGTTGTCGGCATTTCGTGCCATCATTGCCGCGTGAAAAGAAACGAGCGGACGAATCAGGCAGAGCCGATGAGCAAGGATAATTCAGTTGCACCCGTAGAGGCGGACAACACTTCCAAAGACCCCCGCGAGGTACTCGAAAAGTTGCGCGAGACTTCACCCACTTTCCGTGAGTGCAGACCCGTGGCATTGCGTATCGACAAGTCGATTGCCGAGCGCTTCCCGCAATTCAGCCGCAAGCTGATCCGTACCGCCATGCGCATGCATACGGCCAGCACGCGTTATCTCAAGTCCGTTGAAAAGGGCGAAACACGCTTTGATCTCGATGGTAACGAAGCCGGTGAGGTGACTGAGGAGCATCGCGAACACGCTGCCGAAAAGCTTAAGGCGCGTTTTGCCGAGCAGGCGCGGCGCAAGCGCGAGCAGCGCAAAGAGGCCGAAGCCGAACAGCGCAAGGCCGAAAAGCTGCAGCAACTGGCGGAGAAGTTTTCCAAGAACGGCTGAGCGTGATGCCGTCAGCCGTCGGGTGGGTCGTCGTCCACGTCAAGTAGTCGTGCGGCGCGGCGGGACATCACCATGATGAGCTTCATGCTGGCGCGTGTGGCGCCGACAAAAAGCTTGCGCATGTTCCGTGCATCGAGCGATTCGAAATCGATTTCGGTGAATATGATGACGGGGGCGGCCTGGCCCTTGAAGCGATACACCGAGTCGATGAGCAGATCGCCGGCACTGTATTCCGGGCTGCCGAGCAGATCATAGCGGCCCGTGAAGCGCTTGAGCGAATGCGGGCCGAGGCGCTCGAGCGGGGTAAAGCGTGAATTTTCGCGGCCGCGGAAACTGACCAGGGCGATGTGTTCGCGCTTGAAGCCTAGGCCGATGGCCCGCGTAATGGCCCGCTTACTCTGCTGGAGCAGGCCGGCATCATCCTCCCACAGCAGGATTTCAATGCCGCTGTGATGCAATGGGCTGCCTGTTTCCAGCGTGCGTTCCAGCCTCAGGTGCCGGTTGAGCCAGCGCAGTACGTCGGCCGGACTGCGATAGTTCTGATCGCTGTACAGGCGTATCCATTGCTGTAGCGGCAGTTCCGGGCGCGCATACAGATTCTGCAGCGGATCTTCCAGCAACCACGCCTGTCCGCCGTCTTTGAGATGGCGCAATAGCGCCTCCAGCCACTCGGCGCGGAAATCCTGTCCCTCGTCCACGATCAGCACGTCGACCTGGTCGGCTGCAGCCACCGGCAGTGAGGCAAAGTCGTGTTCCAGTTGTCGGAACACATCCGGTCTGGAGAAATCCGGCGAGCGTCCGCTGGCCCTTAGTCGCCGGTGGCAGAATTGATGATAGCTGACCACTTCGCCGCCGGGAGGCAGGATGCGCGCCATGTGGTCGGCCAGTGGGCGGTTGTAGCAGACATAAAGCACGCGCTGCTTTCGCGCCGTGGCATCGCGGAAGACTGCTTGTGCCAGTTGCGTCTTGCCGCTGCCGGCGGTGCCGGTGACTCGCAGCCGAAAAGGCTGCATTTCGATTTTCCTCGCCCATTCCGTGAGCCCGCCCGAGAGCCGCGTGTATAGCGTCTGAGCTTGACCAACCAGTGCATTGACCTCGGGGACC
>SKZJ01000275.1 GCA_007127425.1 Wenzhouxiangella sp. | reverse complement strand
GAGAGTGATGCGTCACTTCGTCCCCCCGAACTGCGATCAGGAATATTCGGGGGTGACGGGTGGAGTCCGGTGCTGCGCCGGCGAATCGAATCCGGCCTGCAGATCCGTGCCCACGATACCTACGGGCTGAGCGAGGTTCTGGGGCCCGGCGTTGCGCATGCCTGCAGTGAACGTAGCAATGGCCTGCATCTTTACTCCGATGCTTTCCTGCTGGAGGTACTGAAGCCGGAAGACGGTCTGCCACTGACGCCGGGAACCACGGGTGAGCTGGTCCTGACAACGCTGGACCATGAAGCAAGCCCCAGACTGCGCTATCGCACGGGTGATCGTGTCGCGGTTGATATGACCCCTTGTGTCTGCGGACGCACCACGCCACGGCTGACCAACATCGTCAGGGCCAGCGACATACGAATCTATGCCGGTCGCGCGCTTGCGCCCAATGATATCGAAGCGGCTTTGCTCGGGGTCGATACGGCAGCTGGCACCTTTCGAATCGTGGCCCCGGAACCTGAACACGATCGACTGCAACTTGAAGTAGAACCCGGTATCCCTGAGTCTGGCGGTTTCGCGGAGCAAGTGCGACGCGCGGTAGAGTCCCGGCTCGACGTGCCGGTCAGTGTCCGGGTGCTGAAATCCGGAACGCTCACACGCAGCCTGGGTAAGCGGGCCCGGTTGGTCGAGCAGCCGTTTTCATGACCGCTTGACACCATAATGGCCCGCTCAGCAGAATCGGCTCATGACTTCTGCGGTGCTGTTCCCGCGATCCGGCTGGATCGCCTTTCTCGCTCACTTCCTGTTGGTGCTGGCGGTCTGGTCGGTGTTCATCAAGTATGTCTTTCCGATCGCCTTTGCCCTGTTCGAGGGCGTGGCGCCGACCACCTACGTATTCTGGGATCTCTGGCCCGTGGCCCATGTCTGGCTGGGTTGGGCGCTGCTGGCGCGGCCCGGCTACACGCGCTGGCTGGCCATCGTCATGTCGGTGGTCGAGATCATCATCATCGTGTCGATGTTCTTCTGGTTTCTGTCCGATCCCGATTGGTCAATCTGGCGGACCAACTGGTTCGTCAACAAGGTCTTCGTGCTGGCCTGTTTCGTCATGGTGCTGGTCACGGCCCTGGTGCGACCTGAACACATGATGCCCAATCCGGTCGATAGAAGAGAACCACAAGGAGACAAGTCATGAGCCGATTCACCCGCCGTCAATTGATGAAGCTGGTCGCCGCCGGTGTGGCCGGCGCCACGCTGGCACCGCATATCGCCCTGGCCGCATCGAGCGGAATGAAGAAGAAGCTGATTCCCGCTAGCGGGGAGCGTATTCCGGTGATCGGTATGGGTACCTGGCGCACTTTCAATGTCGGCGACGACGAACAGTTGCGACTTGATCGAACACGAGTGCTCGAAGCCTTCTTCGAGCACGGCGGCGGTATGGTGGACAGTTCCCCCATGTACGGGTCGGCCGCGGCAGTCATGGGCTTTGCCCTGGAACGCCTGGGCTATCCCGACGGTCTGTTCTCGGCCGAGAAGGTCTGGACCGAGAATGAAGGCCAGGCGCGCGAGCAGGTCGAGGAGCAGGAACGCCTGTGGGGAATCGAGACCTTCGACCTGATGCAGGTGCATAACCTGGTTGCCTGGGAGGCGCACCTGGAAAAACTCCAGCAGATGAAGGCCGACGGCGAGATTCGCTACGTCGGGATCACCACCTCCAGCGGTCGACGGCACGATCAGTTCGAACGCGTCATGGCAGACCATGACCTCGACTTCGTGCAACTGACCTACAACATCACCCATCGCCGGGTCGAGGATCGCCTGCTGCCGCTGGCCGATGAAAAGGGCATTGCCGTGATCGCCAATCGACCGTATGACGGCGGCTCGCTCATCCGTAATCTGAAAGCACGGCACAGCGTGCCCGACTGGGCGGAGGCAGAGTTCGACTGCCAGGGCTGGGCGGACTTCCTGCTCAAGTTCCTGGTCAGCCATCCGGCCGTCACCTGTGCCATTCCCGCCACCACCAGCGTCGAGCACATGCACGAGAACATGCGTGCCGGAAGCGGGCCGATGCCGACGCCTGAGCTTCGTCAGCGCATGATCGAGCACGTCGAGTCGCTGTGATCGAGAACTGGACGAGCTACCGCGTCGCCGACTTCGTTCCGTTTACCGCGGAGGTCTATTTTCGACTGATCGAACGCGTTGGAGAAACCTTCTGGCCCATGCACCTGCTGACCGTGGCCATGGGTCTGGCCACGCTGATTCTGGTCCTTCGAGGCCGTGGTCGGATCGCCTGTCTTCTGCTGGCTGTCGTCTGGGGTTGGGTCGGCATCACCTTCATGATGCAGCGCTACGCCCAGCTCAACTGGGCCGGTGAATATTTCGGCTGGGGGTTCCTCATGCAGGCAGCGTTGCTGGCGTTGATCGCCTGGATTGGGCACGGACTGACCGGGTCCGGCAGGCCACGGGGCGTTCCGGGCTGGACGGCGCTTGCGCTGACGGTCGTGGGGCTGGTGCTGTATCCGTTCATTGCACCATTGGCCGGTTACGACGGCTTCCAGGCCGAGACCTTCGGCATCCATCCCGACCCCACTGCGGTCGCCACTCTCGGCATCGTATTGCTCGCATTGGATGGTGGCTGGCGATGGCTGGCTATCCTGAT
>SKZJ01000088.1 GCA_007127425.1 Wenzhouxiangella sp. | reverse complement strand
GCCTTGAAATGCCGAGTGGTCTCGGCCTGCTGTTTGTCTGGACGGGGACGGCCGCATCCACCCCCGACCTGGTCGCCGCGTGGCGTCGATGGTCACGCGACCATGTCGAGAAGGCGGGTCAGATTGCGGCGGATATGCGCCGCGCCTGCCACGAGGGTCTGGAAGCTGTAGAGACCGGCAACGCGCATGAACTGGCGCGGGTGCTCGGCGCTTATGGACGCATTCTGGGTACAATGGGAGATTGTGCCGGAATCGATGTGGTGACCGGCGCTCATCGTCGCGCCATGGAGCTTGCCGAGCAATGTGGCGCGTACTGCAAGCCCTGTGGTGCAGGCGGTGGGGACTTGGGGGTGGCGGTGGCAACCGATGTCAGCTGTTTTCCCGAACTGACAGAGCAACTGGCCGCGGCCGGCCTGGAGCCGATTCCACTGACCATGGACCCACACGGTATCGAATTGACGACGGCCTGAAACGGAACCAATCGCATGGAAAGATCACGCATACCGCAGTTCTACAAGATGTCGGTGCCCGAGCGGGTCCGCACGGTGCGCGATCGCGGCCTGCTGGGGCCGGAGGACTATCAGAATCTGCAGTCGGGCCGTCACACCCTGTCCGTGCAGTTGGCCGACAAGATGATCGAGAACGTCATCGGCGTGATGGGGCTGCCCGTCGGGCTGGGACTGAACTTTCTCATCAACGACAAGGAATACGTGGTGCCGCTGGTGGTCGAGGAACCCTCGATCGTCGCCGCCCTGGGCTCGGCGGCCAAGCTGGCGCGTGAGGCCGGCGGCTTCACGGTCGAGAGCACCGAGCCCCGGCTCATCGGCCAGATCCAGATCGTCGATGTGGCCAACCCGGCCAGGGCCAAGGCCACCCTGCTGCAACGCAAGGACGAGATTCTCAACCTCGCCAACAGCCTGCACCCGAAGATGATTGCCCGCGGTGGTGGTGCCAAGGACCTGGAGGTCTACATCCATCCCTCGCAGGGCATCGGCGGTGACATGGTGGTGGTGCACCTGCTGGTCGATACCTGCGATGCCATGGGCGCCAACCTGGTCAATACCATGTGCGAGGGTGTCGCCTCGCTGGTCGAAACCATGGCCGACGGTCGCGTGTTCCTGCGCATTCTTTCCAACCTGGCCGACCGTGCGCTGGTGCGAGCGAAGGTTCGCATCCCGACGAAGCTGCTGACCGGCAAGGGGTTCGACGGCGAGCAGGTGCGCGACGGCATCATCGTGGCCAACGATTTTGCCCGCGTCGACCCCTACCGGGCTGCAACCCACAACAAGGGGATCATGAACGGCGTCGACGCCGTGGCGCTGGCCACCGGCAACGACTGGCGGGCCATCGAGGCCGGCGCCCATGCCTATGCCGCCCGTGGCGGCCGCTACACCTCGTTGACCACCTGGAAAAAGGCCGACAACGGCGACTTGGTGGGTGAGCTGGAGATTCCGATCAAGGTCGGTATCGTGGGTGGGCCGTTGCAGACCAATCCGACCGTGGCGCTGAACCTGCGCTTGCTTGACGTCAACAGCGCTCGTGAACTGGCCGAGGTCATGGGTGCGGTCGGTCTCGCCCAGACCTTCTCGGCGCTCAGGGCGTTGGTTACGGAGGGGATCCAGCAGGGCCACATGACCCTGCATGCCCGCTCCGTGGCCACCGCGGCCGGAGTGCCGCCGGAGTTGTTCGATACCGTGGTCGAGCGCCTGATCGCATCCGGCGAAATCAAGATCTGGAAAGCCGAGGAGATCATGCGCGAGGTCAGCGCCCAGAGTGAGCCGTCGGTGACGGCGATCCGCAGCGCCGGGAAGGAAGTGACGCTGGAAGGCGAACGCCTGGGTGCCGGTCACGGCAAGATCATCCTGCTCGGCGAACACGCCGTGGTTTATGGGCGCCGCGCCATTGCCGCACCGATCCCGCTGGCCATCCAGGCGCGGGTGGAAGACGCCCGGGAAGGCGTCGAGTTGATCATTCCACGCTGGGGCATCGAGCAGCGACTGGACTTCAAGGCCAAACGGCCGCAGTCATTCGCCCAATCCATGGCCCGGGTGCTGTCCGCGCTGGATCTCGAAGATCGCGGCATGCGCATCGAGGTTTTTCCCAACGTGCCGCGCGCGATGGGGCTGGGCGGCTCGGCCGCACTGGCGGTCGCCGTGATCCGTGCCATCGATTTGCATTTCCACCTCGGCCTGGACGATGAGCGCATCAACGAGCTGGCCTTCGAGTGCGAGAAAGTGGCCCACGGCACGCCGTCGGGGCTGGACAACACGCTGGCGACCTGGGGCGAGTTCATGCTGTTTCGCAACGGCGACAACCCACAGCGGGAAGTCATCGAGGTCAACCAGCCGCTGCCTATCGTCATCGGCATGAGTGGAACAGAGAGCCTGACTGCGCGCACCGTCGCGCGCGTGCGTGAGGCCTGGCAGAAGAATCCGAAGCTGTACGATCGCATCTTCGACGAGATCGACACCCTGGCCGGCAACGGCCTGGATGCACTCAAGAGCGGCGATTACGAGACCCTGGGTGAATTGATGAATGTCTGCCACGGCTTGCTCAACGCCATGCAGGTCTCGACCGGGGAGCTCGAGGAACTGATCCAGGTTGCGCGCAATCACGGTGCCGTCGGCGCCAAGCTGACCGGGGGTGGTGGCGG
>SKZJ01000073.1 GCA_007127425.1 Wenzhouxiangella sp. | reverse complement strand
TGCCGGCAAGAGTACCCTCTGTGCGGCGTTGATGCGTGACGGCTGGCGGTTGCTTTCAGATGAGCTGGCACTCGTCGAGTTGTCCTCCGGCCTGTTGCGTCCGCTCGCCCGGCCGGTGAGTCTCAAAAACGAATCCATTGAAGTAATCCGTGCACGCGCGGGCAGTGAATGCCTCAGCGCGGTCGCCCGTGGCACAACCAAGGGCGATGTCGCGCATGCGCGGCCCGATAGTGACAGTGTGCTCCAGCGCGACCGGCCGGCGCGACCGGCGTGGCTCGTCTTTCCCGCTTTTTCGCGTCGGCCGTGTGAAGCGCGTCTGGAGGCCGTGGGGCGTGCGCTCGCCATGATGAGCATGGTCAGACATGGCTTTAATTACGGTCTGCTTGCGGGAGAGGGTTTCGAGACAATGGCGACTCTGGTGGAACAGTGCGCGATATTTCGAGCCGAGTACAGCATGCTGGATGACATTCTGCCGCAATTGAATGCACTCGCCAGTGGCGCAGACGCGATTGTTGAGTCGTGTGCTTCAAAAGATGTTGTGGGGCAGGTGCAATGACACGCGGAGAGGAACTCGTCTCCGGAGTGCTTCGCGCGCCGAGTGACGCGGCGGACTTTGACATGGCGGAGTGGTCGAGTCTGATTGGTCAGGCACGCAACGCCGATCTGCTCGGTCAGCTGCGTTATGTCCTGGCTTCAGCCGGCATGCTTGAGATTGCGCCTGGGCCGGCCCGCCGCCATCTTGATATTGCCTGGCAGCTGTCGCGACGCCATAGTGAAGCTGTTCTCTGGGAGTTGAAGCATATTCAGCATGCATTGGCACCGCTTGAGGTGCGCGTGGTGGTGCTCAAGGGTGCAGCCTATTGTCTGAGGGGCGCGCGTGCCGCTTATGGGCGAGTGTTCAATGACGTTGATATTCTGGTGCCTGCAGCCCGGTTGGCCGAGTGTGAGGATGCGCTGATATCGCGTGGTTGGGTGCCGGAGCTGACCCATGCCTACGATCAGCACTATTATCGCGAATGGATGCATGAGCTGCCGCCCTTGCAGCACAAGGACAGGGCGACGGTGCTTGACGTGCATCATACGATTTTGCCGCCCGTTTCGGGCGTCGTGCCCGATGCGCAGGCGCTCATCGAGCATGCGTGGCCGGTGCCGGAGTCGGCCGGGTTGCCGGGATTTTATGCGTTGGCACCGGAAGACATGGTGCTGCATTCGGCCTGTCATCTTTTTTTCAACGAATTTCACAAGGGTTTGCGTGATCTTTACGATCTGCATGTCCTGTTCGAAGAATTGGGTGGACAGGATGGCTTCTGGTCGCGTCTGAATGAGCGTGCCCGGGAATGTGACCTGGCGCGTCCGTTGATCGATGCAATGCAGCAGTGTGAACGGGTGTTTGGCACCCGTATTCCTGCGGGGTGTCTTTCTGCGCTAATAGAGGAACAGGGGTCGCCCCGTTTCGGGCGTATCCGGCGCTGGATGTTGCGAGAGGTATTGCGGCCGGATCACCCGAGTTGCTCGGATGCGGCGGTGAAGCGTGCTCGCTGGCTGGCGTACGTGCGCAGTCACTGGCTGCGCATGCCGCTTCATTTGTTGGCGTATCACCTTGTTTGCAAGGCCGTGCGCAGAAGCGGCTGAGCGCCCGTCAGGCGAGGTCGGAGGCGAGCATGCGGTTGAGGCGGTCGATCAGGCGCAGAGCCTCGCCGAGGTAACCGCGTCCGAAAAGATTCAGGTGATTCAGGACGTGGTAAAGGTTGTACAGCGGTTTGCGCCGCTCATAATCCTCGTGCACTCGCCCTTCACGCCGATACGTCGCGTAAAAACTCGCTGGAAAGCCGCCGAACAGTTCGCTCATCGCCAGATCGGTCTCGGCGTCGCCGTAATAGACGGCGGGGTCAAATATGACAGGTTCGCCGGCTTCAGTGACGCCGCTGTTTCCATGCCAGAGATCGCCGTGAAGCAGACTCGGTTTCGGCCGATAATCGAGGAAAAGCGCTGGAATACGGGTGAGCAGACGTTTGCCGGCGCGCTGCAGTTCGCCGTCGAAACCATTACTCCGCGCCAGTTCGAGTTGTGGGCGGATTCGCCTTTCCGCGAAGAATGTTGCCCAGCTGCGCGTGAAGCCATTGGCCTGAGGCGAGTGGCCGATGAAATTGTCGTTGTGCCAGCCGAATTGCTCTCCGGTATGGCCATGCAGTTGGGCCAGTGCCTCGGCGAACTGTTGCCCTTGGCGTCCCTCGGTGAGCGGGCGCAGTCGCAGGTATTCCATTACCAGTAGTGGATAGTCTTCTTCCGCGCCGTGGGCGACAAGTTCAGGAGTGCGGATCGCGGCAGTCGCACGCAGCGCCACAAGCCCGTCCGCTTCGGCAGCGAGCATGCGACCATGACTGGGCTGGGCCAGCTTGACAAAGAATTCCTGCGCCCCATCGCTGACACGCAGCGCCCGGTGCATGTCACCACCAGCGATTGGGGTGTGCTCGCGCAGCACGAAGTGATTACCGGTTTCGCGGCGGATCAGCGATTCAATTGCGGGCAGGGCGGCGTCTGGTTGCATAGCGACTTAAATCGGAGTGGACTCAATTGAGCAATTCGCGGGCACGTGCGATGGCCGCGCGGACCTGATCCGGAGCGGTGCCGCCCGGATGGTTGCGCGAAGCCAGCGAGCC
>SKZJ01000268.1 GCA_007127425.1 Wenzhouxiangella sp. | reverse complement strand
TAACAGATTTCAGCCACTGTTTTACCGGTTTGATTGAGAAGCTCGACCGAACGCTGCAGGCGGAGTGACCGGATGAAATTTCCTGCCGGCTGACCAACCAGGCCATTGAGTTTTCTATTCAGCTGAGAGACACTCATATTCAATGATTCCGCATAATCTTCAACCCGGAAATGCTCATCATGCATATGATTTTCGAACACGTCAATAGCTTTGCTCAGAAAACTTTGGTCTGCTGATCTCTTGCTGATTACCGAAGGTTTGAAGAAGGTTATGGAACTGTATTGCTTCTTTAAGTTTTTTCTCTGTTGAATAAGTGTTTTTACCGTTATCAGCAGCTCTTTTACATGAAAGGGTTTGTTCAAAAAGGCGTCAATTCCAGCCTCAAGGCCTTCAATTTTCGGATCAAGACCGGCTTTGGCTGTAAGCATTATGATGGGAATATGGCTGGTTTTTTCATCACTGCGAATCTTCGAAGAGAACTCATACCCGTCCATTTCGGGCATCATCAAATCGGTGATGATTAAATCCGGGATGGTCTTCTGTGATACGGCGATTCCTTCGCTGCCGTTGGCGGCTTCCAGAATGATATACTCATCCATTAGCTGCTCGCGGATGAATGTCCGCACATCCGCATTATCTTCCACAATCAGGATGATCTCATCGTGTTCAGAAAGCAGCGATTCGAAATCCGGCAGTTTTTTTACTGTTGGACCGGTCTCAACCGGCACCTGTTCGGTTAGAATGGAATCATCTCCAGTCGGGATACCCCCCTCTTCAAAAGGAAGCCGGATGATAAATTCGGAACCCACACCCTCTTCACTGTGTACCTCTATCGATCCGTTGTGAAGTGCAATCAACTCACGCACCAGCGATAATCCGATCCCCGTTCCTTTATATTTTCGTGTATTGGAGGAGTCAGCCTGATAAAAGCGGTCGAAAATATGTGGCAGGCGGTCTTTTGAAATGCCAATTCCGGAATCTTTGACCCGTATTTCTACAACATCAGACCCGGGAATACTGACAGCCACATCCACACGTCCGCCGGATTCTGTAAATTTGATGGCATTTGAAAACAGGTTGATAAACACCGTCCCCATTTTTTCGGCATCAAACTGTACGGGAATTTCGGCCCTGGAGGATGAAAAACCCAGGGTGATTTTATGGGACTCCGAAAGTGCTTCAAAGGAATAAAGGTGGTTCTTTAAAAAAGAAACCAGATTATGCTCTTCCGGATATATTTCCATCTTGCCCGCTTCCAGTTTGGACAAATCCAGAAGCTGATTAATCATTGCAAGAAGCTGTTCGGCATTCCTGTTTACCGATACCAGTTTCTTTTTTCTGTTTCGGTCTGCTTCGGAATCAAGCAGTGTCTCAATCTGCCCGATGATAAGTGTTAGCGGCGTTCGGAATTCGTGAGATATGTTGGCGAAGAAATGGGATTTCAGCTGGTCGAGATTTCTGAGGGACTCCAATTCGACTTTTTCAAGCTCAAGCTGATTTTTCAGATTGAAACGGTTCAACTCATAGCGCCTCAGCAGATAAAGCACATGTAAAAACAGCAAGGCGTACACGACGAATGCCCACCAGGAGTTCCACCAGGGTGGACGTATGGTGAAGGCGTATTCAAAAGATTCACTCCACTCTCCGCTTCCGCCAATGGCTTTGATCTGGAATGTGTAATTGCCGTATGACAGATTCCGGTAGTCCACTTTGGCTTGTTGTGCAGGTGTACTCCAGTTATTGTCGAGACCCAGCATGCGATGACTGTAATGTACTTTGTGCGGAGCCGACCAGTCAATAGCAGTTAAGTAAAAGGCAAGGTGGTTTTTATCGTAAGGAAGTTCCAGGTTGAGCGGATAGTTTGCAAAGGGTTCCAGTCCTGAAAACTGAATGTTTTTGCCCTTGCTATCTGAAATATTACGGTAATCTATAAACTCCTCATTCACTTCCAGTTGTTTCAAATACACTGCCGGTGGGTTTTGAGACAATTGAAACGTGTTCAAATCCAACATGCCAAGCCCGTTGATGCTGCCCCACCATGCACGGTTTTTGCTATCCAGTAAAACACTGTTAGCAAAAAAATGCAGCCCTTTCAATCCATCCTGCTTGCCAAAAGCCCGTACCGTTGGTGGAACGATTGGGGTTGACGGTACACTAATCCCATCCTTCGAACCTTCCACAGGCTCATGGCGAGCCACGATCTGAGTTAGCCCTCTCTCCGTACTTACCCATATATTTTTGCTATTATCTTCCATAATCGACAAGACCCTGTCATGACTTAAGCCTTCTTTTTCGGTAAAGTGGGTAAAGCTTTCTCCATCGTACTTACTGACCCCTCCGCCCAAAGTACCGAACCACAGATTTCCGCTTTTATCTTCCATCATCGACAAGACGGTATTATTGCTTAAACCTTCTTTTTCGGTGAAATGGGTAAAACTTTCTCCATCGTATTTACTGACCCCTCCGTCCCAGGTACCGAACCACAGGTTTCCGCTTTTGTCTTCCAATATCGACCGGACGCTATTATCACTCAAGCCTTCTTTTTCGGTGAAATGGCGGAAGCTTTCTCCGTCGTATGTACTTACCCCACTATCCAAAGTGCCGAACCACAGATTTCCGCCTTTATCTTCCAATATCGACAAGACAGTATTACTGCTTAAGC
>SKZJ01000212.1 GCA_007127425.1 Wenzhouxiangella sp. | reverse complement strand
TCATCTCGGCCCTGGACGCGATAGCCACCGAGGCTGTGCACATGCTGCGGGGTCAGGCCCAGGTGGGCGCATACCGGCACCCCCTGCGCGACCAGGTCGGCCACCAGCGGGACCACGGTGGAACCGCCCTCGAGCTTGACCATGCGCGCACCGGCGCGCATGACCGCGGCAGCCGCCTGCATGGCCGCGGCGCGGTCGTGGTAACTCATGAACGGCAGGTCGGCGATCAGCAGCGGATGGGTCGAGCCCCGCCGTACCGCTTCGACGTGATAGACCATGTGCTCGACGGTCACCGGCAAGGTCGACTCGCGTCCCTGGATCACGTTGCCCAGCGAATCGCCGACGAGCACACAATCGACATCGGCCTCGTCGACCAGGCGAGCAAAACTGGCATCGTAGGCCGTCAACATCGTGATGGGCGTGCCGGCCGCTTTCATGGCCGCCATGGCGGGAACGGTGCGAATGGCGCGATCCTGACTCATGCAGACTCCACGGCTATCGAACAGGTTGGAATTCGAGCGGCGCAGCCGCCCTGACAGAGCGAATTTCACTATCGTCCAGCGCGGCGAGCAGTTCGTCAACCCGGCCCATGCCCGGCACGACCAGGTCCGGTGCCAACGCATTCAGGGGCACGAGCACGAAGGCCCGCTCGGCCAGGTGCGGATGCGGCACGACCAGTTCTTCCTCGTCGAGGACGGTCTCGCCGTGGACGAGCAGATCGAGATCGATCACCCGCGGTCCCCAGCGTCGACCATCGCGGCGGCGACCGAGCCGGCGTTCGACATCCAGCAACAGGGCCAATAGCCCGCGCGCGTCCAGCGTGGTATCGAGACCGGCAACGGCATTGAGAAAATCGGGCTGGTCGGTCACCCCCCAGGCCGGGGTCAGCCAGGCCGGGGAAACAAAGCTGACGCTGACCTCCTCGGCCCGATCGAGATGATCGAGCGCGGCAGACAGCGTGGCGGGCGGATCACCCTGGTTGGCGCCCAGGCCGATCCAGCTCCGGGTCAAGTGACGGCCTTGCGTTTGCGCGGACGGCGCCCCTTGCCCCTGCCGTCGGGCGAGACCATCTCATGGCGCTCGTCGGGCTCGACTTCCTGGATGGTGGTCCACCAGTCGGCCAGTTCCTGCAATTCGGGATTCTCCATCGCTCGCAGCAGGAGGAAATCGTAAGCGGCACGAAACCGCCGCTCGGACATCAACTTCAGGGCCCGCTTGCCCCGGCGCTTGCGGAAGCGCGGCTGCATGCACCAGATTTCCTTGGCGATGGTGGAGAAACGACGATGAATGGCCACGCGCCGGGCCTGGGCCACAATGGCCTCTTCCCCGGCAGCGGCCAGCCCCTCGACCGGCGCCATTCCCTCGGCGATCAACTCCTCGGCCCGCACTTCCACCTTGGCCCACAGGAAGGCGGCGAACAGGAATCCGGGTGTCACCGGCTTGCCCTGGGCAATCCGGTCGTCGGTATTCTTCATGGCCTGCTCGACCAGCACCGGCGGGTCGGACGGATCGTCGAACAGCCCCGGAAACAACGGCTCCCAGAGGCTGTTGCGAACCAGCGCCTGGTAGGTCGGCCAGGCCTTGCCGCCGAGGAAGAGCTTGAGAATCTCGTCGAACAGGCGTGCCGGCGGAATGTCGTGCAGCAACGGCGCCATGGTGACCACCGGCCCGGCCGTCTCCGGCTCGAGCTTCAAGTCGAGCTTGACCATGAAGCGAACCGCGCGCAACAGCCGAACCGGATCCTCGCGGTAGCGGGTGACCGGATCGCCGATCAGGCGCAGGTAGCGGTCAGTCAGGTCCTGGTAGCCGCCGACATGGTCGCGAATGGTGGCGGTTTCCGGGTCATACATCAGCGCATTGATGGTGAAATCGCGCCGCCGTGCGTCCTCTGCTTCCGACCCCCAGACGTTGTCGCGCACCAGGCGTCCGGCGTCCAGTTCACGGTGCTCGTCTTCTCCGCCCTCGCCCGAACCGCGAAACGTCGCCACTTCGATCACTTCACGACCGAAACGCACGTGCGCCAGGCGGAAACGCCGTCCGATCAGACGGGCATTGCGAAAGACCGCCGCGACTTCCTCGGGCGTGGCGCTGGTGGCCACATCGAAATCCTTGGGATCATGACCGAGCACAAGGTCGCGGATGCTGCCGCCGACGATATAGGCCAGGTGACCGGCCTGGTGCAGCCGTTCAATGACCTTGCAGGCGTTGGCGCTGACTTTCTCGGGACGAATGCCGTGCTCGTCCTGCTCGATGATGCGGGGCTGGGTACTCAATGGTCGTTATTCTTGAATGGAGGAGGGTAGCAATCGTGCGACCGCCTTGGGGGGCGTGCTGTTATCATGACTCCATAGTTTAGCACCATGTCCGAAGGGTGGCCCAATTCCCTTGCGGCGCCGTCTACAACGCCAACTCACGACCCGGATGATGCAAGCATGACCTTTGTAGTGACGGAAAACTGTATCAAGTGCAAGTACACCGACTGCGTGGAAGTCTGCCCCGTCGACTGCTTCCACGAAGGGCCCAACTTCCTGGTCATCGATCCGGAAGAATGCATCGACTGCACATTGTGCGAACCCGAGTGTCCGATCGAGGCGATTTATCCCGAGGACGATCTGCCGGCCGGACAGGAAAAGTTCCTCGAGCTCAATGCCGAACTGTCACGGGAATGGCCGGTCATCACCGAGATGAAACCGGCCCCCGACGACGCCAAGGAGTGGGAAGACGTTCCCGGCAAGGTTGAGCACCTGGAACGCTGAACCTAACAATCGCGGTGACCGGCAAGAATGCCGGTCGCTGGATTAACCCGATGGATCAGCCGAGACGCTCGCGCAAACGCGCCAGCACGAATTCGGCCCGCTCCATTTCCAGGATCTCGCCGTTGGCATCGAGCAGGATCACCTCGGCAGTCTCTTCTCCGCCGTCGCGTACCTTGATCCGGTAGATCCCGCTGTAGTCGTTGACCTCCTGGCCACGCCAGATCGCCAGGCGCGAAAGACCGGTGCGCTGGATCTCGATGGGATCATGACTGAACTGGAAATGATATCGGCGCTCTGAATCGTCGGTTTCCTGGACCTGCATGCCGTTACGGTTGAGCGTGTGGCCCAGGCGACGCCAGACACTGTCGGGCTCATCCTGGACCTCCAGGAACAATCCGGTGGCGCCGAAACGGATATGCGAGCGCGAACGCTCGGCCTCGGCACTGGGCTGGACCCGTGGCGGCCTTTCGGTCCCCTGGGCGGCCAGCTCCGGTAGGTAGTATCCGGGCACCTCGTAAGTCGAGCGCGTCTCCGGCTGGGTCATGCCCGGCGGCGCCTTGAGCGGATCAAGCTCCTCGCTTTCGGCGTAAATGGGCTGGTCGCGACCGGCACAGCCGGCAAGCATGGCAAACAGCGCGGCCAGCAGGACACTCGTTGAAATCAGCTTCAAAATTCGAATCATACCCCTTGGGTCCAATGATTGGTGAATTTAAGGGTTGCACCCCGGAAACGGGATCCAACGACAAGGTTGGACCACGCAAAAGCGGCTCAGTTTAGGCAACATCCCTCGCCCCGTCCAGCCGCGGATACCGCGACGCGACTTTTTGCCGGGCGACCCATGAAGGCTTTGTGACTTGACGTTGCCATGACTTGCGACCCGCAGGATGCACAAGTATTCTGGGCAGTATAACCCGAAATCACGTACTGATCGAACAAATAACACCCCAACCCACTGATTAAACGAATATTTTACATTCCATGAGCCAATCAGCCACGCAGCTTTCATCCCCCGCCTTGCCCGCCACCATCCACGGCGAGGTCTCCCTGGAGCAATTCGCCGGCAAACCGCTGGTGCTCTATTTCTACCCGCGCGACAACACGCCGGGGTGTACGAAGCAGGGCGAGGGCTTCCGCGATCTCTACGACCGGTTCCGCGAGCACGGCTGCGAGATCGTCGGCGTGTCGCGCGACAAGCTCGCCTCGCACGAGAAGTTTGCTGCCAAGTACGATTTCCCCTTTCCCCTGATCGCCGATACCGACGAGACCCTGTGCCGCCAGTTCGACGTCATCAAGGAGAAGAACATGTACGGCAAGAAGGTCATGGGCATCGAGCGCAGCACCTTCCTGTTCGACGCCGACGGCAAGCTGGTGCGCGAGTGGCGCAAGGTGCGCGTGCCCGGCCATGTCGAGGAAGTCCTCGAGGCCGTGCGCGAACTGGCGTGACATCTACCGGCCGCAAGGCCTCACCACGGAGCGACTGACATCATGGCCGAACGACCGCGGCTGTACCTGCTCGACACCAATGTGCTGATGCACGACCCGACGGCACTGTTCCGCTTTGCCGAGCACGACATCTTCTTGCCGATGATCGTGCTCGAGGAACTCGACCGCGCCAAGAAGGGCGTATCGGAAGTCGCGCGCAACGTGCGCCAGGTCAGTCGCTTCATCGGCCAGATGATGGCGCCGGGCGACAAGCTGGAAGCCGGCCTGACGCTGTCCGAACCCGAGGGCCTCAACCTCAGGGTCGGCACCGGTCGCCTGTATTTCCAGACCGAGCACTTCGACAACGGCGCCGAACTGGTCGGCGACCGTTCGCTGGCCGACAACGAAATCCTGCTGGCCGCACTCAGCCTGGCGCGCAAGTATCCCGATACCCAGCTCATCCTGGTATCAAAGGACATCAACCTGCGCATCAAGGCCGCCATCCACGGCATCACCGCCGAGGACTACTACAACGACCGTGCGCTCGACGACCTCAGCCTGCTCTACTCCGGCGTCACCGAACTCGACGCCGGCTTCTGGGAGGACCACGAGACTCTGGACTCCTGGACCGAGGAAGGCCGCACGTTCTACCGGCTGCGCCGACAGGAAGAGGACGAGTGGCATCCCAATCAATGCCTGCGGCTGAATGCCGACAACGGCCTGGAAGCCATGGTGCGCGAAGTCGCCGCCGACGAGATCGTGATCGAGGTCGCGCGCGACTTCCGGCGCGAACAGCATGGTGTATGGGGCATCCAGGCGCGTAATCCCGAGCAGAATTTCGCCCTCAACCTGCTCATGGACCCGGAAATCGACTTCGTCACCCTGCTGGGTACGGCCGGCACCGGCAAGACACTGCTCGCACTGGCCGCCGGCCTGGCGCAGACGATGGATACCAAGGTCTATCGCGAGATCATCATGACCCGCGCCACCGTTTCGGTGGGCGACGAGATCGGCTACCTTCCCGGCACCGAGGAAGAAAAGATGACGCCGTGGATGGGCGCGCTGACCGATAACCTGGAGGTGCTGACCGAGCCCGAGGGCGGCGGCCACGGCGGCGAATGGGGCCGCGCGGTCACCAATGAACTGATGGCCTCGCGCATCAAGATCCGTTCGCTCAACTTCATGCGCGGGCGCACCTTCCTCAACCGCTACCTGATCATCGACGAGGCGCAGAACATCACGCCCAAGCAGATGAAGACCCTGATCACCCGTGCCGGCCCGGGCACCAAGATCATCTGCCTGGGCAACGTCGAGCAGATCGACACGCCCTATCTCACCGAGACCACCTCGGGGCTGACCTTCGCCGTCGACCGATTCCAGGACTGGCAGCACGCCGGCCATGTCACGCTCCGGCGTGGCGAGCGCTCACGGCTCGCGGACTTCGCTTCCGAGGCGCTGTAATCCCGGCCAGGGCGGCCGGTGGGTCGCCATTCATCAACCTGATTCGCGTCGGGTTTCAGTCGGAAGCGTAACCCTGCTGGCCTCAAGCGGGAGGATTCGCTGAAGGCCTCGCCACCGCGTCGAACTGAAGCGGATCCTCCCGCTTGAGGCCGGCCACGGAGCCACCGAAATCCGAGCACTGTGACACGAAGCGAATCGGCATTCCGGCCAGGTCGGGCCGGGCGCTGATGCGCCGGGCCGAATCGGGTACCCTTGGAGGTGACCGAGGGCGGTCATAAGGATGAAAGGGGAGCCCGGGGATGTCCCGAAACGACCACGACAACGAAGAACCGACCCAAGCGGCCACCCTGGTGGACGACTGGGAGAGCCTGCCTGAAACGACTTCGGAATGGCAGCCCGGCCAGCGGCTGGGTCCGTTCGTGCTCAAACGCAAACTGGGCGCCGGCGGCATGGGCATGGTGTGGCTGGCCGAACAGATGGCCCCGCTGCGCCGCGAGGTGGCGCTGAAGGTCATGCTGCCGGAACGCCGGTCGCGTCTGGCCGAGGCGCACTTCGAGGTCGAACGCCAGGCCCTCGCGCAGCTCTCGCATCGCGCCGTTGCCCATATCCACGAAGCCGGTGAACTGCCCGACGGCGGGCTGTTCTTCGCCATGGAATACGTCCCCGGCCTGCCGCTGGACCGCTACATCGAAAAGCATCCGCCCACACTCAGGCAACTGGTGGCGATGATGGCGGAGATCTGTGGCGGTATCCAGCACGCCCACCAGCACGGTCTGATCCATCGCGACATCAAGCCGGCCAATATACTCGTTGGCCAACTGGACCATCAGCCACAACCCAAGATCATCGATTTCGGCATTGCTGTAGAAAGCGCCGAAGACGATCAGGCGGCAGGCCAGGGTCATTACTACGCCGGCACCGTCGCCTACATGGCGCCGGAACAACGCAACCGAAACGGCGGGCGCATCGACGTACGCGCCGACGTCTTCGCCCTCGGCGCGGTGCTGGCCAAATGCCTGCTCATCCACGCCGGTGTCAAATGGCGCGGCGGGCAGCGGTTCGACAGCGGCACGGTCTACGCCGCCTTGTGCCGCCATTCCGGCAACGGGCACACTCATGAGGATCATGCACAGCCCGAATGGGCCCGCAGCCTTGGCGCCCTGCCGGCCGATCTGCGCGCCATCGCGGTGCGTGCCATGGCGCCCGAGCGCGAAGATCGCTACCAGTCGGCCACGGCGCTGGCCGAGGATCTGCAACGCTGGCTGAATTCCGAACCGGTCATCGCCATGGGCCAGAGCCGGCGCTACCGCCTGCGCTGCTTTCTGCGCCGCAATGCCCTGGCCAGTACCGCCGCGGCACTGATCGGCCTGGCCCTGATCGGGGGCACCGTTGCCGCACTGTATGGCTTGACCGAGGCCCGCGAAGGCCGCAGCCAGGCCGAAAGCGCACTGACGCTTGCCGAGCAGCGGCGCCTGGAAGCCGAAGAACTCATCCAGTTCATGCTCGGCGATTTCGCCGAACAGTTGCGCCCCATCGGCCGCCTGGACCTGCTCGATTCCATCGGCGGCGAGGCCCTGCGCTATCTCACCGCTCAGGGTGCCGGCGACGATCCCCGCAGCGCACTCAGCCGTGCCCGTGCCCTGCGTACCCTGGGTGAGGTGCAGTCGCGCCGGAATCAATTCGATGCCGCGTCCGAGACCCTATCCCAGGCAGCCGAACTTCTACGTCCCTGGCAGGATGAGCGCGATCCGGAGCTGGCCGAACTGCATTTCGAGTCCGGCCAGATCGCCTTCTGGCGTGGATTCATCACCTACCAGCAGCGCGACTATGAAACCACCGAGAGCCATTGGCAACGCTATATGCGCGATGCGCATCTGTTTGCAGAACTGACCGATGACCATCGACGCGGCCTGAGAGAAATGGCCTACGCCAACAACAATCTCGGCACACTGGCCGAGGCCAGCAACCAACTGGAGGGGGCAAGAGAGCACTTCTCACAATCAGTGGAGGTGGCACGTCAACTGCTTTTGCCGGGCGATATGGAAAGTGTGTTTTCGCTGGCGAATGCCCACTCTTGGATGGCGCGAGTCGAATCCGCTTTAGGAAACAGTGCGGAAGCATGGTCTCACGCTTCCCAGGCATTGGAGCTGGTTGTGGCTCAGCACACCGATGCACCAGACCACGCCAGGCGGCGTAGGCTGGAAATCAACTTCCGCTTCATTCTTGCCCACCAGGCGCGTTGGTTGGGGCTGAATTCTCAGGCCGCCAACCATTTGCGTGCGGCGCTGCCGCTGGCGGAGTCCGAAGTACAAAACGAGCCAGGTCAACCGCAGACCCAGATGCAGTTGGCGCGCATCGCATTCCTTTTGGCCCGCACGCCGGGAGTGGACGAGGCTGAAGCTCGGGCTGCTTTAGAGCGTGGAGAAAAGGCATTCATTGCAGCCGAATCTTTGGGCTTGGGGCAGCAACGAGCACTGGAGCTGCCGGCCCTTCGCCAGTTAGCGCAACTGCATCATGGTCATTCTCACGAACCGCCCATCGAAGAGCAGATCACCGAGCTACTCGATGCACTTGAGCAGCGCGAGGCATTCGACTCCACTTTTTTCAACCTGGTCGAAATCGTGACCGAGGCCTTCGAGAGGCTGACTGAAGCTGGCAAGCCATTGGATGAGGATTGGCTGAGACGTTTGCAAAACCGGCTGGATGCCATTCCTGAAACACAACGCCAGAGCCTGCGCTTCAAACTGGCTCAACGCTCCGTGTGGCAACTGCAAGGGAAGGAATCATCCCAGCGCGAAGCGCTTGAACAGATGATTGTTCAGGCCCGTCGTTCGGTCATAGATCACAATTAACTGTCACAACCTTGATAGAACTCACATCATGATCTATTGTTGCGAGCGTCAGGATTCGCAGCAGAAGTAGTACTAACGACTAACAACGAAGAGGGAGATCAAAGTCATGAGCGACTCGAACGACAACAAAAATATTGCAGTGCAGGTCAGCATCCAGCGCGGCCAACCGCCTTACGAGGTCACGTTGAACCCGCCCGGACCGTACCGCATCAGCCAACCCGACTCCACCATCACGATGCAGCTGGACCGCCGAAGTGCCAGTTCCGGTTTCCAGATGTTCGGGATCGGCTTTCGCGAGCCCGAGGCCGAAGAACAGTTATATGCCGAGGTAGCGACCACCGACAATGAAAACGACACGCTGGTGATCACCGACGTCAAGACCAAGAACGGTACATTCGAGTTTGTCGTGCTCTACCAGGATTCGAATCGCGGCACCACGGTCTACGGCTACGATCCAGACGTTGAGAATGTCGACCCCTGATCTACCTTGCTCGGCCGGCGCCGGTCGGTCCATGGCGACCGGCAGCGGTTCGCCAGTGACTGGGCGTCTGCCCGTATCGATTGCGGAACTGCCGGGTGAAGTACTGCGGTGACGAGAAACCGCAGGACAGGGCGATCTCGGTGATGGTCTGGTCGCTGGCCCGAAGTTGGGCCGCGGCCTTTTCCAGGCGGTAGCTTCGCAGGCATTCGGCCGGCGTCATCCCGAGCAGGGCCTTGAGCTTGCGCTGCAGGGTGCGCGATTCGATATTGAGCGTACGACACAGGTCGTCCACGCCGGCCGAGGCATCCGCGTACCGGGCCTCCAGCCATTGGTCGAGTTGCGCCAGCAACTCCCGGTCGCGATGGGACAGGGCCGGCGCGTCATCGGCCTGCGACCCGTGCTCACCACCCATCGCCTCTTTGCCGGCCTCCGGTGAGTGCGAGATATCCCGCATCAGTTGTTCCCGCAGGCGGTGCCGGTTGTCGATCATGCGCTTGAGCCGCAGTTGCAGTTCGGCCGCATCGAAGGGCTTGGCCAGGAAATCGTCGGCACTCAGGGCCAGGCCCTTCAGCCGGGTTTCGGTGTCCTGGCGAGCGGTCAACAAAAGCACCGGAGCATGACTGGTGCGGATATCGCCACGCAGTGCCTCGAGCATCTGCAGCCCGTCCATGTCGGGCATCATAATGTCGCTGACGATCAGGTCCGGGGCATGAGCCCGGGCGGCCTCGAGTCCCTGGCGGCCGTTCTCGGCCGTGATCGTGTGCCAGTGGCTACCCAGCATGTCGAGCAGATGGCGTCGCAGGTCGGGATTGTCTTCGACCACCAGGACGGTTTCCTCCGGATGAGTCGGTGTGCGCTCGGGCGATGCCCGGTCGGATCGATCGGGCCGTGCCAGGGTTTCGGTTTCCAGCAGCAGGCGATCCCGGTCGGTGAATTCGACAGAGGGCCCGGCATCACGGCTGCGGGTTGCAGACAGGTAAATGCGGAATCGACTGCCACCGCCAGCATCGCTTTCCAGTTCCAGCCGACCCTTCATGGCCTGGGTGGCTTCGCGCACCAGCGCCAGGCCGATACCCGCACCACGGGCCGACTCATTTTCGCTCACCGGCAGACGATGGAAGCGTTCGAAGATCAGCTCCTGTTCCTCGGGCGGTATACCCGGCCCGTCGTCGGAGACTTCGAGTGTGACCTCCTCCTCCGTGCCGGTCAGCGTCACGACAATGTTCCCGCCTGCTCCCGTGTACTTGATGGCGTTGTTGAGCAGGTTGAGCAGGATCTTCTCGACGAACTCCTGGCGACAGGTGGTCACCCAACCGTTCTCCAGC
>SKZJ01000266.1 GCA_007127425.1 Wenzhouxiangella sp. | reverse complement strand
GGGCATGGCGGCTGGTGTAGCCGGCCAGGGCGCCGCCGATATCGAAATCACGTGCCTCGCCCTCGACGCTGGTGGCGGCGAGGATGCGGCTGGTGTTGGTGTCGATGATGCGCAGGTCGATGGCCATGTGAGCGCTCGAGGAACCACCGGCGATGCCGCCGATTACCCGTCCCAGGCGTCCGCCGCCGACCGAGCCGCGCGTGCCGCTGGCATTCTCGGAGAACTCGGTCACGGCCGCGACGACCAGCAGTTCGGCACCCTCGATCTCGCCGATCTGGGCAGCCGTTTCTCCGCGAACGCGACCGCTGGCGCCGAGATCCTGCTCGGACATGATGTCGTCGATCGCCCCGCGCTCGAGCACGATGAAGCGCCCGGACTGGAACAGCGCGGTGGTCAGCATGTCAGCCATGCCGTCACCGATGGACGGACTCCACCAGCGCCCGGTGTTGCCGGCCTTGTTCTCAAAGCGCGCCACGGCGATGCGCGCCTGTGGTCCGTCGTAGTGCGCGGCCTGGGCCTCGGCCACGCTCGGCCCCGAGCCGCTGTCGCGCACCTGGCTGGTCGTGCCGGCGGTCGGGCAGCCGGTCAGCAAGCCCAGTGCACATATCCCTGCAATTGTCTTCCAGTACATTTTCGATCCTCCTGCGAAACTTCAGTGTGATGCTTCGATGTCGTGTTCAATTCCGCGACGGTCGTGAAACCGGCGGCGTTGCGGTTCCTGTTACCCGGCTATAACGAACTTTTGGGGAAATTTCGGCCATTGCTGTGCCGGCGATCAACCCTCGAATCCCCCGCATACGACCTCCCTTGGTCGACAGTTCCGTTTGTACCACCTTGCGGTTGCCGGCGCCACATGTGATACAAGTAAGCCCCTTGATAACGACTGAATACCCGGGTTTCCGATGCATATCCTGGCCGGCCTGGCGGGCATCGTCGTGTTGCTGCTGCTCGCGTGGACATTTTCAGAGAATCGACGCCGGGTGGCGTGGCAGACCGTGTTCGTCGGCCTGGTCCTGCAGTTGTTGCTCGCCATTTTCGTGTTGTGGGTGCCGCTCGGGCAGCTGGTATTCGACCGCATCGGGCAGGCGTTCGTCACGCTGATCGGCTTTACCCGTGCCGGCTCGGAGTTCGTATTCGGTCCGCTGGTCGATACCGAGGCCTTTGGCTTCGTGTTCGCCTTCCAGGTCCTGCCGACCATCATCTTCTTTGCCTCGCTGATGGCCTGCCTGTATCACCTGGGCCTGATGCAGAAGATTGTCGAGGCCATGGCCTGGGTGATGGCACGCCTGATGCGGACGTCCGGCTCGGAATCGCTGGCGACCGCGGCCAACGTGTTCGTCGGCCAGACCGAGGCACCGCTGGTGGTCCGGCCATTCATTTCCGGCATGACCCGCTCGGAACTGTTCGCCCTGATGACCGGCGGCATGGCCACCATTGCCGGCGGCGTGCTGGCCGCCTACGTGATGTTGCTCGGTGGCGCCGATCCGCTCGAACAGGCTTTCTTTGCCAAGCACCTCATTTCGGCCTCGATCATGGCCGCCCCGGCCACGCTCGTGGTGGCCAAGCTGATGATTCCCGAAACGCGTGAGTCGGAAACCGTCGGCGCGGTGCACGTCGCCGTCGACCGGCCGCACACCAACCTGATCGAGGCGGCGGCCGGCGGTGCTGGCGAGGGGTTGAAACTGGCATTGAATGTCGGCGCCATGCTGCTGGCCTTCCTGGCGCTGATCGCGCTGATCAACTGGCCGCTGGGCTGGATCGGCAGTGTGACCGGCCTGGAAGACTGGCTGGGCCAACCGCTGGAGCTGGCCTTGATCCTGGGCTGGATCGGCGCGCCCCTGGCGTTGATGGCCGGCGTGCCGCTCGATGAGGCGGTGGCGGTGGGCAGCCTGATCGGCCAGAAGGTGGTGGCCAATGAGTTCGTCGCCTACGTCGCGCTGACCGAGATGCAGGCGAACCTGTCGGAGCGCTCGGTACTGATCGCGACCTACGCCCTGTGCGGCTTTGCCAACTTCGCCTCCATCGCCATCCAGATCGGCGGCATCGGCGGCATCGCCCCCTCACGCCGCCCGCATATCGCCCAGCTGGGGCTCAAGGCCGTGCTCGGCGGCACCATCGTCTCGCTGCTCAACGCCGCCTGGGCAGGGATACTTGTCGGGTAGGGGAGCCGGTTCTGGCGTGCGAGGCCCCGGATCAAGGCCGGGGCGACAAGTTCTTGGTGTTATCCCGGCCCTCTGCCACCGTCGTCCCGGCCGCAGCGAAGCGAAGAGCCGGGACCTCCCACACACCAGGCCTGCACGACCTTACGAAACGACAAAAAGACCAAACGACGAAATGACAGGCGGCATTGGTCGAAGCCGACTCGATCAAAAAATTACTTCAACTTTGCGGGCTTGAATGTGAGCGCCACGGAGTTGATGCAGTAGCGCTTGCCGGTCGGCGGCGGGCCGTCGTCGAAGATGTGGCCGAGGTGGGCCTTGCAGTTGGAACACAGCAGTTCGATACGGCGCATGCCGTGGGAGGTGTCGGCGCGCTGCTCGATACCGGCTTCATCGAGTTCGGAGTCGAAGCTGGGCCAGCCGCAGCCGGAGTGAAACTTGGAGTTGGAGTCGAACAGCGGGTGGTCGCAGCACACGCAGTGGTAAACCCCCTCTTCGAAATGCT
>SKZJ01000321.1 GCA_007127425.1 Wenzhouxiangella sp. | reverse complement strand
TGGCGCTACAGGAGCTGGGACCAATCTACGTCAAATTCGGCCAGATCCTGTCGACACGCAGAGACCTGCTGCCGCCCGAGATCGCCGATGAACTGGCGCAACTTCAGGATGCCGTACCGCCTTTCCCCGGCGAAGACGCCCGTCGCATCATCGAAGAAGAGCTCGGCGCACCAATCGACGAACTGTTCGATGAATTCGAGCATGATGCGCTGGCATCGGCCTCCATCGCCCAGGTTCACGCAGCCCGCCTGAAGTCCGGAGAATCGGTGGTGGTCAAGGTAGTCCGTCCGGGCATCGAGCGCCAGATCGAACGCGACCTGGAACTGCTCAAGGCCATGGCACGGCTGGTACGCCGTCAGCACCCCGAGGGCGACCGCATCCGCCCCGACGATATCGTCGCCGAATTCCAGCGCGTGATCAGCCGCGAACTCGACATGCAGTCAGAAGGCGCCAACGCCTCGCTGCTCAAGCGCAACTTCGAAGGCTCGCACGAACTCTACATTCCGACCATTCACTGGAGCCACTCGGCGAAACGGGTGCTGACCATGGAGCGCGTCAACGGTGTGCCGGTCAAGGACATCGACGAGCTCAGGCGCCGCAACGTCGACCTCGAGAAGCTCGCCCGGCGCGGCATCCGCATCTTCTACACCCAGGTCTTTCGCGACAACCTGTTCCACGCCGACCTGCACCCGGGCAACCTCCTCATCGACACCTCCGACCCGGCCGACCCGACCATCATCGCGATGGATTTCGGCATCGTCGAAACCATGGCCCCGGCAGACCTCCACTACATCGGCGAGAACTTCCTCGCCATCTTCAACCGCGACTACCGGCGCGTCGCCGAACTGCACGTCGAGGCCGGCTGGGTGCCGGCCGACACCCGCATCGAGGAACTCGAAGCCGCTGCCCGGACCGTGTGCGAACCCAATTTCACCCGGCCGTTGGAAGAAGTCTCGTTTGCCGAGATGGTACTGGCACTATTCGCGGTCGCCCGGCGCTTCAAGCTGACCCTGCAACCGCAACTGATCATGCTGCAGAAGACCCTGCTCAACATCGAAGGCATGGCGCGCGACCTGTACCCGAAGCTCAACATCTGGGAAGTCGCCAAACCCGAACTGGAAGGGATTTTCGCCGAGCGCTACGGGCTGCCGCGCACCGCCCGTCGCATCGGCCGCGAACTGCCCGGCTGGCTGGCCCGCTCACCCGAGCTGCCGACTCTGGTCCACGACTACCTCAGGAAGGCGTCTACCGGCGAGCTGCGCACCCGACTCGATCCTGCCGAACTGGAACGCCTGGCCAGCAACTCGGTGGATGCCCAGGTGCGGCTGGCGGCCGGCCTGCTGGCTGCGGCATTGATCATCGGCGGCAGCGTACTGTTCGTTTCGGGGCACGGCTTCCTCGGCGGCCTGGGCCTGACCATCGGCCTGCTGGTCGGCCTGGGTACGACAACGCGATAGGCACCGCCGCCTTACCCCACCAATCCGGCTTCCAGCACGCGTACTTCGACCTCGACGCCGGGACGTCCAACTGCCACATGCCCGACCAGCCCGTCGGGTAGCGGTGGCATGACCAGGCTCCAGAGATTGGCCTGTGGCCAGTCCGCCGGCAGACCGGCAATGCCCGGCGGGCTGCCATCGAGCTCGATACGATCCATCGTTCCGGCCAAGCCACAACCACGCGCTTTCACCAGCGCTTCGCGCGCCGTCCAGTGCTGCAGGAAGGTACGCGAGCGAAACGGCTCATCCAGGCCGGACAGCGAATCGGCCTCCTTCCCGGGAAAATACCGCCTGGCCAACGCCACGGCGCGGGGCATGTTGCGCTCCTGCTCGATATCCACGCCCACGGGACAGTCCTGACCAACGATCACCGCCAGCCACTCGCCACTGTGTGAGAGATTGAAGCTCAAAGCGCTGCCGGCATGGCGCTGGCCGAGCATGGGCTTGCCGCGTTCGCCGCGCACCAGTTCCAGGTCGCGTCCCGGACACCCCAGATAGCTCCCCAGCAGAAGACGCAACATGAACCGCTGCCGGATGCGCTGGCCACGCAATCGATCGGCGCGATCATGACCAGCCGGCACCGACTCCAGCGGAAGTTGCTGCAATGCCATCAACCAAAGCTCGACGGCAGCCTCCGATGGCACCGACCGTGCCTTGAATGGCAATGTGGTCCGGGTGAAAGTATTCATCGAGAGGCGAAAGCCGAGATTCCAGCCACCCCGAAAGCGCCGTGCTCGCGGGCAACTTCAAGATCCTCAGGCGCCAGGCCGCCGAGGGCGAAAACCGGCAATGGTGAATGTTTGGACAAGGCCTCCAGACCAGACCAGCCCAGCGGTTCGGCTTTGGGGTGAGACGGGGTCGGCCTGACTGGAGACACGCAGACCAGATCCGCGCCAATGGCTCCGGCCCGGGCCAACTCATCCTGATCATGACAGGAAGCGATAACCAGACGGTCATCCGGCAAGGGTCTGGCGACAAGCTGCGCGAGGGCGCGAGAAGTGAGATGAACGCCGTCGGCACCCAGCTCCATGGCCAGCTCTGCGGGGCCATTGAGCAGCCAGCGCCCACCCTGCGAACGCACCAGCGATTCCAGCCGATGACCCATCGCTGTCAGTTCGGCCATGTTCAGACTGTGCGCGCGAAGCTGCAGCAAACGATGGCCGGCGTCCAGGG
>SKZJ01000299.1 GCA_007127425.1 Wenzhouxiangella sp. | reverse complement strand
GGCCAGGGGAGATCTCGCTGGCGCATGCCGGCGTGCTTTTTCTCGACGAACTGCCCGAGTACAGCCGCCATGTGCTGGAGGTCTTGCGCGAGCCGCTGGAGTCGGGTCGGGTGGTGATCTCGCGCGCGGCGGTACAGGCCGAGTTTCCGGCCGACTTTCAGCTGGTGGCCGCCATGAATCCCTGCCCCTGCGGCTACGAGGGCGACCCGTCGGGCCGCTGCCGCTGCACGCCGGACCAGATCCAGCGTTACCGGGACCGTATTTCCGGGCCGCTGCTCGATCGCATCGACCTGCACGTGGAAGTACCGCGCCAGTCGCTCAAGGACCTGCCGATCGGCGAAACGACCCGCGATGTGCGCGAACGGGTCATGGCGGCGCGCAAGGTCCAGTCCGAGCGCGGCACCGTCAATGCCCGACTGGACGTCAGCGGAATTCGCACCCACTGCGAATTGACACCAAAATTGTCCAACCTGCTCGAACAGGCCTGCGAGCGGCTGCAGCTATCGGCTCGTGCCCATCACCGGATTCTCAGAATGGCCCGCACCATCGCCGATCTGGACGGCAGCATGGCGATCGAGATGGCGCACCTGAGCGAAGCCATCGGCTATCGACAGCTCGATCGTCGCGGCAGCAACTTCGCGCGCAGCGCGTAGGTCGGGAAAGATCAGAAGTCGGACAGCATGTTGGTATTGCGCACCAGCCGCTTCTTCTCGCGTTCGGCGCGCTCGCGCAAGGCCGCGAACACCTCGGTCTGCTCAGGCCGGGAGCTGGCCTTCTCCAGTTCGGCGTAAAAGTCACCGAACCAATTCGCCATATCGAGCGCGGCGTCAAGCAATTCATCGGCTCCGACATCTGGATGCTGGAGGGTCTGCAGGCGCTCTCGCACTACCTTGTCATCGAGCTCGGCCGGCTCCCACTCTCGCAGCGCGGCATTGAGCGAATCCCGGGAATAACCGTGCAAGGTTTGGGCCGACTTGGTTTCCATCGCTTCGAGGTAGTCGAGCAACAGATGGGCGCGTGGATCGCTGACATTCTCGTCCAGCGCCTTGTAGGCCTGCCCCAGTTGCTCGTGCAGGTGCTCGATGTAGGCCAGGATGTCGCGGGTCTCGCTGAGCTTCATTTTCCAAACTCCTTACTGTCGCATCGACAGTACCGAGTATAGGGCCGAATGGGGACCGTCCCCGAAAAGTAACGAATCGATTCAGTGCTGATTCACCCCGCGGTTTGCGCCGGCGGGTAAGATATGAGCCACTGTATGGTATTGGTGGGTTGGCCTCTTGCTTCGATTGCGTCATTTAAGCGTTTTTGCGCTGCTGCTGTCTGCCCTGGCACGGGCCGATTCAGGCACCGTGGTGACCGAGATTTCCGGCGTCAGCGGTGAGTTGCTCGAGAACGTGCGCCTGAGTGTTGCGCTGGTGCGGGCCGAGCGCCTTGAAGAAGTTTCGGTATGGCGCCTGCGGCAGATGGCCGGAGATGCGCGCGACGAGGCTCGCGAAGCACTGCGGCCTTTTGGATACTATCGCCCGCGCATCGAGGTCCGCCTCAATGAACCCGAAACGGGGAACGATCCGTGGCGCGCCACGCTACGCATCGAACCCGGCACCCCGGTACGAATTCATGCGGCCGACATCCGGCTGGCCGGCGACGGCGCCGACGACCCGGAACTGCTGGAATGGCGAGCCGAGTGGCCGCTACCCGAAGGTGCCGTCCTGCGCCATGAGCAATGGGAAACTGCCTGGCGTGCGCTCGAGAGTCTCGGCGAGAAGAGGGGCTATTTCGATGCTCACTTTGTCAATCGCCGGATCGTGGTCGACCCGGACCGCAATCGCGCCGGCCTGCACCTGGTTTATGACACCGGTCCCCGCTACCGATTTGGCACCCACAGAGTCGACGATGCCGATTTTTCCGACCGGCTGATCAGCCGGCTCACCGTCATCGAGCCCGGCGAACCCTACGACATCGCTCGCATCGACGAGCAACGTGAGGCGCTGGTACGCGCCGGCCTCTTTCGCCGTGTCATCGTCGAGGAAGATCGCGACGACGATGAGCATATCGTCAATCTCGACTACCAGCTCGAAACACGTCTGCCCAACACCTACCGGGCCACTGCCGGGTTCGGCACCGATACCGGGGCGCGCTTGCAACTGGGCTGGGAGCGTCACTACCTGTCACGGCGCGGCAACCGACTGGATTCCGCACTGGGCCTGCAGCAGCGTAACAACGAGATCGTCGCCCGTTCGGAGTACCAGCATCCGCGCGGCAGCACACCCTCCGACTTCCTGACCGCCGGGATTTTCCTCAGGCGTGAACAGGACAACTTCCGTTTCATCGAGGAGAATCGACTCGAGCCGGTGTTCGAACCCTTTGAAGGCCGACGCGAACAATCCGAGATCAGCTTCGGGCGATTGCAGGAACGCGGCTGGCTGCCGCGCCTGTTTGACCCGGTCGAGGAGCGCATCAGCGTTTCGCTGCTGCACGAATCCTTCGACGCTTTCCGCGAGGCCCGTTTCTCCGAGGAGAACGAGACCCTGCTGGCCGCCAACCCCGAGCTCGAGGACTTTCTGCGCACCAGTACCGACACCCTGGCACTGGGCGCACGCTGGCGTCTGCCCAACATCAGCGGCAGCGGGTTCCACACCCACGGTCAGGTGTTTCGTGCTCATGTGCTGGCTGCACATGATTCACTCG
>SKZJ01000045.1 GCA_007127425.1 Wenzhouxiangella sp. | reverse complement strand
CTGTGGTTCAATCTCTCGCCGGGCATTAGGCAGAGTTTGATGGGTACGAGCACGCGCCGGTTGTTTTTCGCATTGTGGCCCGATGAGGCAATTAGGGCGGGGATCGTGGCGCGGCGTGAGCAGTTGGGGCGACTGACGCGACGGCGGGTTCCGGATCACAACCTGCATCTGACGCTGCTGTTTCTGGGAGATCAGCCGGCTGAAAAGGTTGGTGAGATCGAGGCGGCGGCCGGGCAGGTTGCAGGCAACCAGTGCACGCTTGTTCTGGATCGCTTCGGCTGGTTCCCGGGCGCCGGCGTGGCCTGGTTGGGGGGAGAGGCGCCGGAGGCACTGGCTCAGCTGGCTGATGCATTAAGGGCTGCTTTGCTGCCGCTGGGCCTGAGACTCGACGACCGGCCGTTTCGCCCGCATGTCACCTTGTTTCGCCAGGTGCGCCAGCGGCCGCGTTTCCCGGCGATCGAGCCGCTGGAATGGCCGGTCACGGCATTCGTGCTAGTCGAGTCGAAACCCGGTCGGCCGTACGAAGTTCTGCGACGTTGGGCGCTGGACGGTTCAGCGCTCGACGATGGTCAGTGAGGGATTGCGGATTTCCAGAACGCCGCCGGCGGTCATGGCAAACGACACGGTCAACCGCTGGGCATCTGCCGGCACGTCGAATTCCAGTTCGTGACGCTGCCAATGCTCCATTTGGGCGGAGGGCGACAGGTCGAGGCGTTCGGTTTGTTGGCGTCCCGTCCCCAGGCGAGCGGACAGGTGATTCGCACCCCCGGCCGGCGGGGAATGAATCCGGACGACCATGCCGGTGGGCGAGACCGGGGTTCCCCAGGTGTCTTCTTCGAGCCTGGCTTTCAGGTCGGCCGAGAAGACCAGCGTGCGTCCGGCGATTTCGGCAACGGTCTGGGCGGGCAGCGACTGGGCCAGGGTGGCGGACGGCTCGGGGCCGGTCCGCTCGATCGCCACGACGCCGTCGTCAATGCTCAGTCGATACGAGCCGAGGCTGGCGTGATGAACGAAGCTCCATGGCCGCTGCAGTCGGCCGTCTTCGCCGGCAAACCCGGGAACGGCGAGCAGGCCCGGATCGTGCTCGGTTTCGGTTGTGCAGGCGCCCATCAAGAGCGTGCCGGCAGCGATCAGGCAGGCGGTAACGGGCTTGCGAAGGGCAATGCGACGGGCCATGCAGGCGGTCTCCAGAGGCTGGCGAGTAGCGGCATACTATCCGATCCATTGACGCGCGTCCCGCCTTCTCACGAATTGAGAATCGGCTGAGTACAATGCGGTGCAGGGTAGGAAAGCGACGTGGTTTGCCGTAGGAAGATGCAGCGATCGCGCCGATGGCGCTTGGCGGCCGCGAGCGCTGTGAGATAATCGGCGACGATCGCGGCTCAGGCTTTTCAGGAATTCAAATCGAGAGGATTTTGACAGTGGACGACAATCGCAAACGGGCACTGGCCGCCGCACTGGGCCAGATCGAGAAGCAATACGGCAAGGGCGCGATCATGCGCATGGGCGACGATGCCGGTCGCAAGGATGTGCCGGTGGTGTCCACCGGTTCGCTGGCGCTGGACGTGGCGCTCGGCATCGGTGGCCTGCCGCGCGGACGGGTCGTCGAGATCTACGGCCCGGAATCCTCGGGCAAGACCACGCTCACACTCCACGCCGTGGCCGAGGCGCAGAAAGTCGGCGGTACCGCGGCCTTCGTCGATGCCGAGCACGCGCTCGATCCGAGTTATGCCGAGGCACTGGGTGTCGATGTCGACAACCTGCTGGTCTCCCAGCCCGATACCGGCGAGCAGGCGCTGGAGATTACCGACATGCTGGTGCGCTCCGGCGCCGTCGATATCGTCGTGGTCGACTCGGTCGCGGCACTCACGCCCAAGGCCGAGATCGAGGGCGAGATGGGTGATTCCCATGTCGGGCTTCAGGCCCGGCTGATGAGCCAGGCGCTCAGGAAGCTGACCGCCAACATCAAGCGCACCAACTGCATGGTGATCTTCATCAACCAGATCCGCATGAAGATCGGCGTGATGTTCGGCAGCCCCGAAACCACCACCGGTGGCAACGCTCTCAAGTTCTACTCCTCGGTGCGCCTGGATATCCGTCGTATCGGCGCGATCAAGCGTGGTGACGAGGCAGTCGGCAATGAGACACGCGTCAAGGTGGTCAAGAACAAGATGGCGCCGCCGTTCAAGCAGGCGGTGTTCGAGATCCTCTATGGTGAGGGGATTTCGCGCGAGGGCGAGTTGATCGAGCTGGGCGTGGAGCACGGCCTGGTGAAGAAATCCGGAGCCTGGTACAGCTACGGCGACGACCGCATCGGCCAGGGCAAGGACAACGTGCGCCAGTTCCTCAAGGACAACCCGGACATGGCCGCCGACATCGAGCGTCAGGTGCGCGAGAAACTGCTGCCAAAGTCGATGCCAGCCGCCGCCGAGGGCGAGGGCGAGGAAGCCAAGTCCGAGGTTGGCTGACTCCGAGATCAACCTTGCCGATCTTCGCGAGGCCGCGCTGCGCCTGCTGGCGCGGCGCGAGCACTCGTACGTCGAACTGGTTCGCAAGCTGACGCGGCGCGGCTGGCCGGAACCAGAGGTCGGGTCGGTGGTTGATGAACTGGCCGACGAGAACCTGCAGTCCGACGAGCGTTTTGCCGAGAGCTACGCGCGCTCGCGCGCCGCGAAACATTACGGCCCGGTGCGCATTCGCGCCGAACTGAGT
>SKZJ01000119.1 GCA_007127425.1 Wenzhouxiangella sp. | reverse complement strand
TCATCCAATGACAGCTGCAAAGCGGCCAGTTCGACGACGTCGAACGGGTCGGGCCGGTCGGGTGCCGTGCTCATTTCCTCTTCCAGAGCGGACTGCGCATCATCGTCGGCAGACTCGAAGGTGGCACAGGCGCTTGTCAGTAGCGCGGCCATGCCGATGGAAACGGCGGCAGTCAGTTTAAGCTTGCGGGGGCTTGAATGCTTGATTGTCTCTCTCCACATCGGTGGTTCCGAACGGCCTTGGTCATTCGCAGTCGTCAATTATGCGGGCAGTCTTGTCAGGGTCAAGCAGTGTCGTCGTTGGTGACCGCAACGAGTACAATGCCGGCAATGAGCAAAAAACAACATGAAATCACCCAACAGCAGATCCGTGACCTGCTGGCGGAGGCTGATCGTCCGGTGACTAGGCGGCAGATGTCGCACGCCTTTGACATGGACAAGGAACAGTCCGACCAGTTCCTCAAGCCGGTGCTCGTGGCCATGATCGAGCGCGGCGAACTGGTTCGAAATCGCCGCGCCGCCTACGGTCTTCCCGAGCAGATGGATCTCGTCCAGGGGCGAATCAGCGCGCACCCCGACGGATTCGGCTTCGTCGTTCCAGATGAGGGCGGCGACGACCTGTACTTGTCACCCAAGCAGATGCGCCTGGTCTTGAACGGCGACCGCGTGCTGGCCGCCGTTACCCGCGTTGACCGGCGCGGGCGCAAGGAGGGCGGTATCGTCGAGGTGCTCGAGCGCGCCCACGCCCAGGTGGCCGGTCGGCTGCTGATTGAGGGTGGGGTGGCCATGGTGGTGCCCGACGACCCCCGCCTGACCCAGGATATCCTCGTCCCGCCCGATCGCGTCGGCAAGGCCGGCCCGGGCCAGATCGTGGTGGTTCGTATTGATCGGCCACCAACGCTGGAGCGTTCGGCCGTCGGTGAGATCATCGCCGTTCTCGGGCACGCCGACGAACCGGGCATTGCCACCGATATTGCCATCTATAGCCACCAGTTGGTTGACGAGTTTCCCGACGAGGTGGTGGCCCAGGCCGAGACCTTCGGCGAGAAGATCAATCCGGATCATGCCGAAGGACGGTTGGACCTGCGCGAAACACCATTGGTGACCATCGACGGGGCCGATGCGCGGGATCTCGATGACGCCGTGTTTGCCGAGCCGCAAGGTGAGGGCTATCGCGTGCTGGTCGCCATCGCCGACGTGGCCGAGTACGTCAAGCCGGATTCGCCGCTCGACGTGGAGGCTCAGCGTCGCGGTACCTCGGTGTATTTCCCGGATCGGGTCATCCCCATGCTGCCCGAGGCACTATCGAACGGGCTGTGTTCGGTCAACCCGGAAGTCGATCGCCTGTGCCTGGTCTGCGAAATGCGGCTGGATGCCAACGGCAAGGTCACATCGAGTCGATTCCACGAAGCCGTTATGCGCTCGCATGCCCGACTGACTTATGACCAGGTCCGGCGCATGATGGAAGCCGGCGACCCGGTGCTGATCGAGCGATTTGGGGACGTGCTGTCGACGCTGCAGCACCTGCATCAGGTCTTCCGCCTGATGTTCAGACGCCGTGAACGCCGCGGCGCCCTGGACTTCGATTCGCGCCAGGCCTATTTCGAGTTCGATACCGAGGGCAGGGTGGCCAACATCCGCCTGCAGGAGCGACACAACGTACACCGCCTGATCGAGGAGTTGATGGTCGCGGCCAATGTCGAGGCGGCGAAGTTCGTTGATCGCGGCAAGCTGCCGTTCCTTTACCGGGTTCACGAGCCGCCGCCGGACGAAAAACTCGAGTCGCTGGAAGAGTTCCTGCGCGCGCACGGCCTGCAGGTTCGCTGGTCGGAAAAGCCTGATCCGCAGCAGTTTGCCGCCATCCAGCGCAAGGTGGCCGATCGGCCGGATGCCGCGCTGGTCAACGCGCAAATACTGCGCAGCCTGAGCCTGGCCGTCTACCAGCCCGAGAACAAGGGCCATTTCGGCCTGGCACTGGAAAGCTACAGTCATTTCACGTCTCCCATCCGGCGCTACCCCGATCTGCTGCTGCACCGGGCGATCAAGCATTTGTGTCGCAAGAAGTCCCGTGACGACTTTACCTACGGCAAACAACAGATGGTCGAGCTGGGCCGGCACTGCTCGTGGACCGAGCGCCGGGCCGAAGACGCCTCGCGTGATGTTGACGACCGCCTCAAGTGCCAGTTCATGAAGCGTCACATCGGCGATGTGTTCGACGGTATTGTCAGCGGGGTGACCAGTTTCGGGTTGTTCGTCGAACTGACCGATTTTGCCGTCAGCGGCCTGGTCCATGTGACCGCGTTGCCCAACGACTATTACCACTTCGACCCGGTGGGTTCGAGCATGACCGGCAAACGACGCGGCCAGCGTTATCGTCTGGCCGACGAAGTGCAGGTTGAAGTCATCGGCGTCAACCTCGAGGAACGCAAGATCGATTTCCGCCTGGCCGAAGTCGAAGAGTAGCGATCAAGGCCATTGAGATGAAGCGCGAGTTGGTCATGGGCATCAATGCCGTTGAAAGCCTGGCCGATACTTCGCCGGAGCGCATTGTCCGCGCCTGGATCCGGCCCGGCAATCGCCGGCTCGAGTCCCTGGAGCAAAAGCTGCAAGATTGCGGTGTCACCGTGGAACATGCCGATGACCGGGCGCTGGATCGAATGGCCGGCAAAGTGCGTCACCAGGGCGTTGTGGCCGAGTTCAAGCCACGCGCACCCATCGACGACACAGGGCTTGAG
>SKZJ01000125.1 GCA_007127425.1 Wenzhouxiangella sp. | reverse complement strand
TTTTTACCGAATTCGAGCGATTTGATCGACATCTTGAAAAGCTAAGACGAAGCAATTCCGGAGAAAAAGTCGATTATATTTCAATATGTTCACCGAATAATTTACATGACGCTCACATGCGGCTTGCACTGCGGTTAGATGCCCACGCAATTTGCGAAAAACCGCTTGTTATGAACCCATGGAATCTTGATCTATTGCAGGAACTCGAAAGCGAATCGCAGGGAAATATTTACACGGTGCTGCAGCTTCGACTTCATCCCTCTCTTATAGTCCTCCGTGAAAAAATTCTATCCCGAAAAAAAAACAACAGATATAAAGTCAGGTTGACCTACATTACAGGCCGGGGAAAATGGTATCATTATTCATGGAAAGGCAGTGAAGAGCGGTCAGGTGGTGTCGCCACAAATATCGGTATACATTTTTTCGATATGTTGATGTGGTTGTTCGGCCCGGTACAAAATCAAGAGATTTATCATAAGTCAAAAGAACGAATGGGTGGTTTTATTGAACTTGAAAATGCTGAAATTGAGTGGTTTTTATCGATTAACATCGGTGATGTACCACAAAATGGGGAAGAACCGGTAAGAACGTTTCGTTCAATTACGATCGACGATGAGGAGATTGAATTCAGCGCTGGATTCACCGACCTTCATACACGCGTGTATGAAGATATACTTGCCGGCGAAGGATTTGGTATCGAAGACGCGAGACCATCTATTGAATTTGTACACACTATCAGATCAGAGCGAGTTATTTCCAGACCGGACGACGAAAATATACACCCATATTTACGGAAGTATCTCGGGAGCGTTTAAATAAAATTAAACTTACATAACAGGAAAAATAACAACTCTTGAATTTATCCAGAAAATAACTCATCCGGAAATTTACCCAGTCACATTTTTCATTATTCAGGTTATGTTTAATTCGATACGTAAAATACTGTTTTACGGAAATGATATCTTAAAGGGTAAAAGTATAGGTTACCATTTGAACGATATTAGTCAAATCTATAAGCGAAATTCAAATGAGAAAGGTGAAATAACATTCAGAAGACTTAACCACTTGTTACATCATGTAAAAGAAACAACTTCTTTTTATAAAAAATATCTTGATGTAGACACATTTACGGATTTTCCGGTAATTAAAAAAGAACACATCCAGAATGCTGGGCTTGACCTCTTATCATCGAAGTACGTATTTTCAAAATTAATTAAAAGAAAAACGAGCGGTTCTTATGGTACACCGGTAACCATTCATTTTTCAAAAACAAAAATGGCGAGACAGCAGGCCGAATTAATATATTATAATAATCTCGCTGGCCTGGATATTGGTGACCGGTATATTAACATTACTACAAATAAAAAAAGTAAACTTGAAAAGTTCATTAAGAATGTAGTCATTCTTGATCCTACTATATTGAATGAACGGTGGTTGTATGAGAGTATTGAAATAATTCAAAGGAACAAAAATGTTTTCATTATTGGTTTTCCATCGGTACTATATGCAATAGCTCAGTTTATGATCGGTAATCGATTGCCAGGTAAAGTAAGTATACGGGGGATCATAACCATTGCCGAACCGCTTGACACGAAAATTAAAAATAGTATCGAGGAAGCTTTTCGCTGTCCAGTTTTTAATAGATATGCTACTATGGAAACCGGTGTCCTTGGTTTTTCTGACGGCATTAAAGAAAATCTGAATATAAATCAGGCATCGTATGTGATTGAAGTGTTAGATTTTGACAGCGACCGGTCTGTTGAGGAAGGTGAGCAAGGCCGCATCGTTGTGACCGATCTGTTCTCATACGCAATGCCACTTATTCGGTACGATACAGGTGATACAGCAAAACTGGAAGTAACTGACGATATCGGGGCCGTTAAGATAAGCTATACACAGGGAAGAATGGTGGAAACGATTTTCAGAACCGATGGCTCGAGAATATCATGGGCGGTAATATATGATGCTATGGAGGTTGCGAATGATATATTACAATATCAGTTTCTGCAGACAGATCAAAAATCTTATCAACTGAGACTAGTTGTTCAATCTGAATACAGAACTTAGAACGAAAGTGAACTCATCCGAAAATTACGTGATGTATTAGGTGATGATGCTATGATAGATTTTAGTTATAACGATTCAATACCACCCCTCCCATCCGGCAAACGACCGATGATAATGAATTTGTACAGGAAAGAATCATTAGAATTTATTAAAGATTTTAATTAAGCGATAATAAATAATATCTATTCCCGAATGTATCGAAAATTTGGAAAACGCACCCTTGACCTAATACTTGTAATACCCGGATTAATTATAACTTTTCCGCTCCTGATTATCATAAGTACTTTAGTATATCTCAAAATGGATAAACCAGTTCTATTTCGGCAAACTCGACCCGGTCGAAATGGTAGGCCTTTTACGTTATATAAATTCCGGACTATGTTGGATACGCGTGATGAGAATAATGAACTTCTACCTGCAGAATACAGAGTAACAAAATTCGGAAAATTTCTTCGAAACTATAGCCTTGATGAACTCCCCGGTTTATGGAATGTTCTCAAAGGGGATATGAGTTTTGTGGGACCCCGGCCGTTATTAATGGAATATCTTGACCGGTATACCTCCGAACAGGCGAGACGGCATGAAGTCAAACCGGGTGTTACCGGTTGGGCACAGGTAAATGGAAGGAACGCTATTACCTGGGAAGAGAAATTCGCTTTTGATATATGGTATG
>SKZJ01000314.1 GCA_007127425.1 Wenzhouxiangella sp. | reverse complement strand
GCAAGCAAACGCAGGGCGGCATCGGTAAACAGTGGTCGAGCCGCGCCGGCTCGATCCAGACGCCGTTCCACATAATGGACGACGTCTGCCGGGGCCAGCGCGCGCAGCCGGCATGAATAGGTGATGCGCTGCCTGAGCTGGCGCAACCCGGGTGAGGCCAGGCGCTGGTCGAGCTCCGGCTGGGCGAACAGGACCACCTGCAGCAACTTGCGCCGCTCGGTTTCCAGGTTGGTCAGCAGTCGGATCGTCTCCAGGGTGCTGGCCGGCAGGGCCTGGGCTTCATCGACCAGCAGCACCGGCTTTCGCCCTTCGGCCACCAGTTTCGTGAGCCGTTCCTGCAACAGTTCATGCACCTGTTGCTGGGTGGGGCGCGAGGGCAGGGCGATGCCCAGCTCGCGTGCCAGCGCGGTGCGCAAGGTGCCGGGAGAAAGGTGTGGGTCGGGCAGCCAGGCGGTGAAGAACGGCGCTTGCAGCCGCTCGAGCAATCGGCGGCACAGCAGGGTCTTGCCCAAGCCCACCTCGCCGACGACCTTGACGAACCCTTCGCCCTGCTCGAGTGCCACCTCGAGTGTGGTCAGGGCTTCTGTCTGCGAGGGCTCGTCCCAGGCATAGGACAGGTCCGGGGTGAGCCGAAACGGTCGGTCGGAAAGCTGGAAGTGCGACAGGTACATTCCGCTCGACGATTCAGCGTGGCCAGACGTCCGCGCCCATCGCGCGAACCCTTTCCAGCGACCCTTCGGCGTGCTCGCCCCAGTCGCTGTCGTCGCCGATGACCACCGGTCGCAGCAGAATGACCAACTCGGTCTTGGTGGTGACTTCCTGGCGGCTGCCGAACAGGTGGCCGATCAGGGGAATGCGACTGAGGCCCGGTGTGCCGAACCGACGCTGGTCGGAGGATTCGCGCATCAGGCCGCCGATGACCACCACCTGGCCGTTACGTGCCCGCACGATGCTGTCGGACTGGCGTACGCTGGAAAAGGCCAGCGGCAGTTCTTCTTCCTGGCCGGCCACGGTGAAGCTCTTGGTCTGGTCCTGCACCTCGCTGACGGTGGGGTGGACGTGCAGGATGATGTCGCCGGCGCGGCTGATCTGCGGTGTCACGTCCAGCGCGATACCCGAGAAGAAGGGGGTGAGCTGCACGCTGCTTGCGGCAGTGGCGGCGGCCGCGCCCGTGGTCGTTCGGCCGGTCACGCCGGTGACGAAGAACTCATCGGTGCCGACCTTGATGACGGCCTTCTGGTTGTTGATGGTCGAGACCCTGGGGCTGGACAGCACGCGGGTCGTGCCCTGGGTTTCGAGCAATTCGATGAAGGCATTGAAATCGCCGGTGTCGGCGGTGAGCATGGTGCTGCCACCGAAGGCCCTGCCGTCGAAGCCGGTAACGCGATTGCCGGGTTGTACCGGCACCGTGGCGCCGCGGATCGAGGAGACGCCTTCGTTGAATACGTCCTGTCCGGCGACCTGGCCGAACCCGAACAGGCGGCCGCTGGTCTGGCTCAGCATGGTCCAGTTGATGCCCGACTGGAAACCGTCGCGCAGTTCGACCTCGACGATCTTGGCTTCCAGGATGACCTGGCGCTGGACGCTGTTCTGGATGGCGTCGAGCAGGTCACCCACCGCCCGGTGCTCGTGGGGCATGGCGCGCACGGAAATGACGCCGGAGAGCGGGTTGATCATGACGCTGCGATTCTCGCGGGTCTCGAGTACGCCCTCGATGGCCACCTGCAGGCCGCCCCAGAAATTGGCCTCGGTCTCGGTATGGATGATGGTGCCGGACGGGCGTTCCTCGCTGCGTGCGCTGCTGCGCGTGACATAGCGTCCTTCTTCGTCCCATGTCGCTTCGAACTCGGCCTGCCTCTGCGACGAGGATTGCCTGGCTCGACTCGTGGTTTCGTCACGCATGGCATCCGGATTGTCGGTCGCCTGCCCGGAGCTGACCCGGGTGCGCGAGGAACCGCGGCGGTTGATGTCGAGATAGCTGATCTCGTAGACGCGGTTCTCGATCCGGGGCGGATGCACGATGTAGCCGGTCGAGTTGCGGCGGTATTCCAGCCCGTAGATCTCGCGCACGATCTCCATGACCTCGTCGACGGTCACGTTGCGCAACTCCAGGCTGATCTGGAGATCTACATCGGGGTGGACCACCATGTTGAGATCCGTGTCGGCGACCAGGCTCATCAGGAACTCACGTGCCGGCGCATCCTCCACGGTGATGTGGAAACGCTCTTCCGGCGGCTCCTCGATGTCCGGCTCACTGGGCGGGAGCAATAGTTCGCGGGTTTCGGAAACGCCCGGTGGCTCCTGCGCCGCCGCACGTTCGAGTTCGGCGACGATGTCGCGATCGATCTCCGCTGCCCGATCATGGGTTGCCGCGCAGCCGGCGATGGCGGCGGCAAGCATGCAGGCGGAAAAGGTTCTTGCGGCTTGATGTTGCATGGCGGTCTCAGTTGTTGGGAGTTCGGCGCACGCGATGCGTGCGACTTGCGATCGTCAGTAAAAAGCGCTCGCCGTCGTGATCGAGCGTGACCTGTCCAGGCTCAATGGCGACAACCCGTGCCTGTCCAACCCGGTCACCGGCACGATAACGCTGTCCGTTGATCACCGCCACCTCGCGCGTATCCGAAATCAGCACCGACTGAAGTTGCCAGCTTGTTTCGGGAGCGTCGGCCGTGCGGCCGGCTTGCCAGGCCCGGATCTCGGCCGGCGACGGCGGTCGAGTCGGGTCGCCGTGGGCCGGGTTGACGGT
>SKZJ01000084.1 GCA_007127425.1 Wenzhouxiangella sp. | reverse complement strand
TCCGCGGTGACCGCGGGCAGGTCGCGGGCCGGGGCGTAGAAGATCAGCGTGGCCGGCAGGGTCGACAGGGTTTCCAGGCGCGAGCGTCGCTGGCCGGATCGTGCCGGCAGAAATCCCTCGAACCAGAACCGGTCGGAAGGCAACCCGGCCACGGACAGGGCGGCGACAGCGGCGCAGGGCCCGGGCACGGTGCGCACGGGGATTCCGCCAGTGTGGGCCGCATCGACCAGACGGTATCCGGGATCGGACACCAATGGGGTACCGGCATCGCTGACCAGGGCGACATCCTCGCCCTGCCCCAGCCGTTCGACCAGGCGGGCACAGGCGGCGGCCTCGTTATGCTCGTGCAGGCTGACCATTTCCGGCGGCTGCCGATCGCTGAACAGCTTTCGTGTGGTGCGCGTGTCCTCGGCCGCCACCACCGCCACCCGCGCCAGCGTATCGGCTGCCCGCGGCGTCAGATCGTCCAGGTTACCGATGGGCGTGGCGACGATCCAAAGCGTGCCGGGAGATGATGCGGGGATTTCGGGCATGGGGGTAGTTTACGTTGGTTCGTTGGTTCGTTGGCTTGTTGGCTGGTTGGCTGGTTGGCTGGTTGGCTCGTTTTGTCGTCCCGGAATAGCCGCTGGCGAGATCCGGGACCTCGCACCTAGACGGTGGCCGTGCAAACTATCGGCGTGCGGGGTCCCGGATAATCGCTACGCGATTTCCGGGACGACATATCGATTCCATCCGTCTTCCGTCTCCCATCTTCCCCCCACCGACTTACGCCAATGCGGTTTATCATTGCCCCATGAAAAACTTAGTTGTAGTCATTCTCGGCTCCCTGCTCTTTCTCGCTGCCTGTGCTCCGCCGGGGCCGGGGGTGCGGCCGGATGTGGTGGATGCTCGCCAGGCCGAGGTCGAGCGCCTGCTCGAACGCGGTGATTACGCGGGGGCCGCGCAGGGCTGGCTGGAGTTGGCCGGGGAACGGCCGGAGCGGGCGAACTTTTACCGGGTGCGCGCCGCCGAAGCCTGGCTGAGCGCCGGCGAAGCCGATGCGGCCGAGTTGTTGCTCGATGCACTCGACCCACAGTTGCTCGACCGCACCGGACGTGCGCGTTTCGAACTGGCGCGGGCAGAGCTGGCCATGGTGCGCGGCGACCTGGGGATGGCCGGCTGGTTGCTGGCGCACGCCGGCGAGGATCTGCCGGGGGCCCTGAGCGATCGTTACCGACAACTCGAGGAGCGCCTGGTACGGCTTGAAACACAGCCGGCACGCCAGGCACTGGCAGCGCTGGACGAAGCCATTGACGATGGCGAATTCGAGCCCGAACTGGCGCTGGCGTTGTTGATCGAGTTCCCGCTCGCCGCACTCGAGAACATCGTCTATGAATACAGCCATCGCACCGACCTGTTGCCTTGGCTGGACCTGGTGATCAGTGCACGCGAACACCTGCTGGACGAGCCGGCCCTGCGGCCGGCGCTGGAGGACTGGCAGTCCCGCTACCCGACCATCGGCTACAGCGCCGAAGACGCCCTGTTGTGGCTGGCCGCCTGGCGCCAGTCCTACCCTCGGCCGGCGCGTATCGATATTGCCCTGCCGGGGCCGAACACCCCACTCTACCGCGCCGGCGCCGCGTTGCAGGCCGGCCTGGTCTCGGCCTGGCTGGACGTTGCGCCGCAGCGGCGGCCCGAGCTGCATTTCCATTACATCGGCAGCGATCCCGACGCGATCGTCGCCGCCTGGTTCGATGCCCGCGAGCAGGGCTCGGAGATGTTGATCGGCCCGCTCGACCGCACCCAGGTCAAGGCACTGGTGGAACTGCCCGATGCCGGCCTGCTGCCGACGCTCCTGCTCAATCTCCCCGACGACCTGGAGATACTGACCGAAAGCCCGGGTCTGGCGGCGCTGGCACTGCCGCCCGAAGAGGAAGCCGAACTGGCCGCCGTCCGCGCGCTGGTCGACGGCCACAAGCGCGCGGTGGTGCTGGCGCAGTACACCAGCTGGGGCGAGCGCGTGGCGCAAGCCTTTGTCGAGACGTTCGAGCTCGGCGGCGGCGAGGTACTGGAAAATCGCGTCTACGACCCGGCCAACGCCGACCAGTCCTTCCTGCTCCGGGAAGTACTGAAGGTCGATGCATCCGAGGAGCGCGCTGAACGACTGCAGCGACTACTCGATGAACCCATCGAGAGCGTGGCCCAGCGTCGCACCGACCTCGATCTGATTTTCCTGGCCGCCCGTCCCGACGACGGCCGCCAGATCCGTCCGCAGTTGCGCTTTTTCGATGCCGGCGACGTGCCGCTGATGGCCACCTCGCACATCGTGGCCGGCGCACCCGATCCGGCCCGCGACCGCGATCTCGACGGCGTGGTCCTGCCGATTTCGCCCTGGTTTCTCGACACCACCGCGGCCGGCGAAATACGTGCTCGCGTCGAACGCCGGCACGACCACCTGAACAACCCGGCTCTGTCGCGGCTGCATGCGCTGGGCCGTGATGCCATGGCGCTGGTGCCCTGGCTGCAATTGATGCGGGCCGACGAGCAGCTCTACCTGCCCGGCATGACCGGGCGATTGACCATGCCCGACGGCACCGTGCTGACGCGCGACATGCCGTTTATCCGAATCGACAACGGCCGCATCCGCCAACACTAGTCGAACATGACCGAACCACGCGGCGAACAGGGCGAACGCCAGGCCGAGGAATGGCTTTGTCGCCAGGGCCTGAAGACAGTGAGCCGAAACTACCAGTGTCGGGCCGGCGAGATCGACCTG
>SKZJ01000148.1 GCA_007127425.1 Wenzhouxiangella sp. | reverse complement strand
GACGCGACGGCGAGTGGGAATGGGCCCGCCTCGACGATCTGACCGTGCTCGGCTGGTCCTTTCCACAGCCGCAGGTCCGACGCAGTCCACTGGAGGGGCTCGACGGCACTCGCCGCGACCGCACCGTGATCGGGTTGCTGCACTGCGATCGCGATCAGGCCGAAAGCACGCACGCACCGGTATCCACCAATGCCCTGGAAAATGCGCCGGTCGATGCCTGGCTACTGGGCCACATTCACAAGCCCGACCCCCTCGACGAGGACCGCCCGATCGGTTACCTCGGTTCGGTCACGGCGTTGCGGGCCTCCGAAACGGGGGCGCGCGGGCCCTGGCTGGTCCAGGTCAGCCCCGGCGCCGTGGTCGCTGACCAGTTGCCGCTCGCGCCGCTGCGATACGAACGGCTGGAGATCGACTGCAGCGAGCTCGAAGGAGTCGAAAGACTCGGCGAACAGGTTCTTGCACAATGCCGTGCCACGGTGAGCGGGCTCAACGAACTCGACTACCAGCCCGAAGCGCTCGGACTGCGTCTGGTCCTGACGGGGAGCACGGCGCTGGGATCGGCCCTGAGCCATGCCGCCGAGGAACTGGCGAGCGATGGTCGCTCGTGGGAGGAAAACGGTATTGCCTGCTTCATCCAGAAAGTCGAGATGGCGACCACTCCGGCCGTCGATCTCAGGCGACTGGCACGGCAAAGCGACCCTTGCGGCTTGCTGGCCCGCCGTCTGATCGCGCTCGATGACCCCGATTGCGATGAGTACCGGCGACTGGTTGAGCAGGGGCGCCGACAACTCGACCCGGTCGTCCGCTCGCGTGAGTTCCGCGACCTCAGTCGCGTGCTGGACGACGGGGCCGTAGCCGACTGGTTGCACCAGGCCGGGCTGACGGCACTGAACCGCATGCTCGACCAGCGCGGAGCGACAAAGTGAAACTTGAACGCCTCGACATCCGCCTGCTGGCCGGCCTGGACGAACCGTTCACCATTCGGTTTCAGCCTGACGCCGTCAATTTCATTACCGGACCCAATGCCTCGGGCAAGTCCAGCATCATCCGGGCAGTGCGCGCCCTGCTCTACCCGGACGAATACGCCGATTTCTGCCACATTCACGGCCGCTGGCGGATGGACGACCGGATGCTTGATTGCGAGCGTCACGGGTCGGCCGTCACCTGGCTGGAAGCAGGCGAACCGGCTCCACCGCCGCAGCTGCCCGGCACGGAAAGCCTGGGAGCCTACCTGATCAGCTCCGAGGACCTGGTCGATTTCGGTACCACCGAGTCACATATCGCCGGGCAGGTCCGCACCATGCTCGCCGGTGGCTACGATCTCGACGCCGTGCTCGCATCCGCCCCATTGACCGTCCCGCCGAAACCCCAGAAACGCTCACGCGAGTTTGCCGATCTCGCTAGCCGCATCCGCGCCAAGGAAGACGAGTACGCCGAGCTCAACGACGAAATTGAAACCCTCTCACGGCTCAACCACGAGCTTGAGAGCACCGCCGATGCAAGCACTCGCCTGCGCGCCTGCGAGGATGCCCTGGCACTGGCCGATGCCATTGCCCGCCGCAATGCGCTGGAAAGCACGCTGATCGATGAGTACCCCGGCGGCATGGATCGCTTGCGCGGCGACGAACTGACCCGACTCGACCAGGTCGACGCCCAGCTCGAAGAGCGTCGCAAGGAAAAACTACTTGCCAGTCGCGCACTTGAACAGGCCGAAACCCGGCTGAGTGAAACCGGCGCCAGCGACCCTCACCAGCTTGAAGTGCTCCAGTCCGACCTGGCCGAGCGTCGGGATGCGCTCGCCGCCCTGGAACGGGACATCGAACAGTTGCAGGTCGGTCTGGAAAAGGCCCAGGGAGACCGGGCGGCCGCCGCCCAGCGCCTGGGGAAGAAGGAGCCCGGGCCGGAACACGAAATCAACCAGGAGGAACTGGAGCAGTTCGAAAAACTGGTCGATCGCGTCATGACGCTGCGCGAGAAGGTACGCACACTGTCCGGCGAACTGGCACGTAACCATATTCCGAGCAGCGCAAGCCAGCATTCCGACGAGAAGCTGAGGCGCGCCCGACAGGCGCTGATCGACTGGCTGGAATTCTGCCGGCTCACCCCCCTGGAAGGCTGGTTGTGGGGCGGTCTCGGCCTGACCGCACTGATCGCCACCTGGCGGGTGCTGGGACCACAGGACGTGGAGGTCGTCCCCGAACTCATCCTGTTGATCCTGCTGGCCGTAGGGGTGCCACTCGGCCTTCTGGGCCGATTCGTGGATCGTTTCCGTCAGCTTGGTCGCTCGCGCTCGGTTTTCGAAGCCACCGGCGTCGAGGCCCCGCTTGGATGGACCGAGAGCGAGGTCGAATCCCGTCTTGAGCGGCTCGAACGCGAACTCGAGGCCGCCACAATGCAGAGTGTGCGCCAGGCTCGCGCGGGCGAGGTTCGCGAGCGCCTCAACAGTGAACGCGATACGCTCGACAAGGCGCGTGCAAAACTTGCCGAACATGCCGGCCAACTCGGTCTGAGTGCCGAGGAGCGCATGGAAACCGGCTTCCTGCTGTGGTGCCGGAACCTGCAGGACTGGCAGAATGCCGGGCGGCATATGGTCCACCACCAGCATGCGGCCGAACGTGCCCGCGCCAGGCACCGGGCCCTGGCCACCGAGGTCAACGAGCTGCTTGCCCGCCACGGCCTGCAGCAGGACAATTTGCCGACCAGTCGCGAACTCTCCGGTCTCGTTCACCAGCTTGCACCGCGCATTCGCGCCCACGCCGAACTGCACAACGAGATCCGGACCCAACGTCGGCGCCTCGAGGAACTCGATGCCGACATCGACCGTCTCTCCCGGCAGCACGACGAGCTCTTCGAGCAGGCCGGGCTCAATGTCGGCGATCGGGAAACCCTGACCCGTCGCATCGAGCAGTTCGAGGAATGGCGCACGCTGGAGCAGCAGCGTCGCGACCGCTCTCTGGAGGTCAACCGCCTCGAGACCCGCCTCAAGTCAGAAGAAGAACTGCTTGACAAGGCACGCGAACAGCAACGCGAAGCGCTTGAGCGACTGCGCGAAGAACTCAACGAGCAGGCCATGCGCCGTGACGAGCTCAACCGCCGCATTTCCGCCATCCACACCCGCCACGAGGATGTTCTCAAGCGCCGGGAACTCGAGAGCCTGGCGGGCGAGTTGGAGATCCAGCGCCAGGCACTGGAAGACGACTGCGATGCCCAACTACTGGCCCATGCCGGGCAGTTTCTTGTCGAAGACGTCCGAACCGCTCACCAGGCCGACAACGAACCGGCCGCCATGGCGCGCGCCACACGCTGGTTCGAGCGTTTCACCCGTCACCGCTATCGGCTCCGCTTCAATGGCGAGCGCTTCGAGGCCTTCGATACGCGCGCCGAAGCATCGCGATCGATTACCCAACTGTCTACCGCCACGCGCATGCAGTTGCTGCTGGCGCTCAGGCTGGCCTGGATCGAACAGGCCGAGCGCAATCGTGAACCCTTACCCGTCTTCATGGACGAGGTACTCACTACCTCCGACCCCGACCGCTACCGACTGATCGTTGAATCCGTCCAGGAAATCTGCAGCGGCGGCCGGCAGATGTTCTACCTCACCGCCCAGGGCGACGAGGCAACCGCCTGGGCGGCCTGGGCCGGCGAGGGTCCGGCCCCGCATGTCATCGACATGGCCGAGGTTCGCAAGGGTCAGGTCCAGCCGCTGGAGACCAGCATGCCGAACGGGGAACGCCAGAAAGTGGAAGTTCCCGACCCCGGGGAGATGACTCCCGAGGAGTGGGCCGCAAGCGCGGCCATCGGACCGATCAACCCCTGGGCGGGCAGCGGCATGATCAGCGTTTTTCACCTGCTCAACGACGATCTCGACCTGGCCGCGCGCCTGATCCGCGGCGAGCTCGAACGCGTCGGTGAGTTGGGCGCCTACCTCGATGCCCGCGTCGACGACCAGTTGATAGGGGAAACCGAACGCGCCATGATCAAGCGCCGCACCCGGGCGGCAGCCCTGGTGATGGACGACTGGCGTCGCCGTCACCATCGGCCGGTCGACGCGGCCGCCCTGCAGGCCAGCGGCCTGATCAGCGAAACCTTCATGCCCCGGGTCGTCGAACTGGCCGGAACATTCGGTGGGCACCCGAAAAGCTTGATCGACGCACTCAGGGACGGGCAAGTGACCCGCTTTCGCTCGGACGTCACCGACCAGCTCGAACAGTGGCTGACCGACAACGGCTACCTGGCAACCGACAAAGACACAGCAAGCATCACTGCGGCCGAGCTGGCCAGCCGCACCGGCATGGATGTCGAGGAGGCTGCAAGCGTCCGCGACTGGATCATAGGCGCCATCCGCGATCCGCTGGCAAGCCGGCCCGCCGAGGAGTCAGACTAAGACTGATTCAGCGGAATGGGTTTCAGGTTTCAGGTTTCAGGTTTCAGGTTTCAGGTTTCAGGTTTCCGTCTTCCGTCTTCCGTCTTCCGAAAAATCCTTTCACCTTTCACCTTTCACCTTTCACCTTCTCTTACATATTCCGCCCGTAGAACAATTCCTGCATTTCCTTGCGCAGCCGCTTCTCGATGCGCGCACGCTCGCGCGTGTCGAGGTCGTCGGCATTGATGCCGAACAGGTAATTGTCGAGGTCGAAGTCCTTCAGGCGCATCTTGGTGTGGAACAGGTTTTCCTGGTAGACATTGACGTCGATCATTTCGTAGGCCTTCTTGGTGTCGCGGCTGAAGAAGTCCTGGATGGAGGTGATCTTGTGGTCGATGAAATGCTTGCGCCCGCGCACATCGCGGGTGAACCCACGGACCCGGTAATCGACGGTGACGATATCGGACTCGAAGCTGTGGAGCAGGTAATTGAGCGCCTTGAGTGGTGAGATGACGCCGCAGGTCGCCACGTCGATATCGGCGCGGAACGTGCAGATGCCGTCGTGGGGGTGGCTTTCGGGATAGGTATGGACGGTAATGTGGCTCTTGTCGAGATGGCCGACCACGCTTTCCGGCAGGGGGCCGGGCGCGGCCAAACCGGCCTCCTCGGCATTCTCGACCGGCTCCTCGGCGATCAGTATGGTCACGCTCGCTCCCTGCGGTTCGTAATCCTGCCGGGCCACGTTGAGAATGGTGGCCCCGATGATCGAGGCGACGTCGGTCAGGATCTGGGTCAGGCGTTCGGCATTGTAGGCCTCGTCGATGTAGGCGATATACTCCTTCCGCTGGCTTTCCGAGGTCGCGTAGCAAAGGTCGTAGATATTGAAGCTGAGCGCCTTGGTCAGGTTGTTGAAGCCGTGGAGCTTGATGCGACGTGAAGCCATAATTGGGAAACCGGGAAGATGATAAAGGCGAAACGAATCGCGGATTATCAACCAAATGACCCGGTCGTTTCTACCCGTGATGCAAACCGGCCAATCCCACCACTTTTCTGCCCGTTTGACGAAAGCGCCCGCACACGGCAGAATTGAGTAGCTCGTCACGCTCAAAGGGTGCGTTTTCGAGCCCGGACCATTCCATCAATAACCAAACAAATCGGAACAGCATGCGCGACTTTCAGTTCTATCCCATTGATCGGGAGGCCATGGACCGCTTTCTGGGCATCTGCCAACGCCAGCAATATCCGGCCAAGACCACCATCATGCGGCCCGGCGACTCCGGCGAGAGCCTGCTTTACCTGGTCGAAGGATCCGTTTCAGTCTCGACCGAGGGAGACGACGGCAGGGAGTTGATTCTCAGCTACCTCAATCCCGGCGATTTCATCGGCGAAATGGGCCTGTTCATGAAGCCCAACCAGCGCGAGTCGCTGGTTCGCACCCGCACCCGCTGCGAAGTGGCCGAGGTGTCCTACATCCGACTGCGCGAGGCACTGGAAAACGAACTGCGCGGATACGCCGTCGATATCCTGACCGCGATCGGGTCCAAGCTTGCCCAGCGCCTGCTCCATACGCGGCGCAAGGTCTACCACCTCGCTTTCCTGGATACGCAGGGCCGCATCGCCAAGACGCTGATCGACCTGTGCTCGGAGCCCGACGCGATCTCGCACCCGGAGGGCACGCAGATCAAGATTACCCGTCAGGAACTCAGCCGAATCGTCGGTTGCTCCCGGGAAATGGCTGGCCGGGTCATGAAAAACCTCGAGGACGAGGGCATGATCCGTGCGTCCGGGAAGACCGTGGTCGTACTGGGTACTTTCAAGGGGCCGCCGGGCTGACGGCGGCCACTTGCAACGCTACGCTCAGCGAAGCAACCAGATGGCCGCGACCACCACGATCGCGGCAGCTGCCACCCAGGGCAACCAGCGCATCACACCGGAACCACCAGGGCGGGCAGTCGTCCGGCGGCGGCCCTCCGGGTCGTGAAAAACGAACTCCGCTCGGCCGAAGCGAACGTGATCGCCGTCGGTGATGGCCGCGTTGGAAATCTTCTTGTCGTTGACGAAAGTGCCGTTGGTTGACAGCAGGTTGACCACGCGCCAACCGTCGTTGTCACGAACCAGGCGTGCATGCTCCGACGAGACACTCGACTCTTCAAGGCGAATGCCACAATCCGGCGATCGTCCCACGACCAGGGTCGTTCCAGCCAACGCGAAGGCCTGACCACTGACCGATTCACTGGCACCACGCAATTCCGCGCCATCCGCCTGCATCTTCTCCGGCGTGGCTTCATCGAGCAACTTGCCGACCTCGTCACGGCTGAAGACCTGCGTGCCTTGCGGACCGGCATCCTTCTGACGCCGCGGTTTTCGGTTCGGATCCTGTTGCTTGCTGCTCATCTGGTTGCCCTCGTCGACGACTTTCGGAATCTTACTATACAGCCACCCATTGGCCTATTCTGAATCCACGAGCCGGATGCCTATGCAGCCTCAAACGACTCTCGAATGACGGGCACGCGTTCAAAGAAACCGGCCAAGTATCCGTTAACAATGCTCCGACCTCATTGACCGGAACGACCAAACGGCCAGGGCCAGCGTGAACCACTTTGAACCACCTTTTCCGGCGCGGTGACCAGAACCAGCGAGACATTGTCATGCGCTCCGGCTGCCATGGCTCCAGCAAGCAAGCGATCGGCAATCTCTGGCAGACCGGGATCGGCCTGCATTACGGTCCGGATCTCGTCGTCGCTGAGTTCCCCGCTCAAACCGTCGGAACAAAGGATCAGGATCTCATCGGTCTGCCACTGTCGCAAAAGTCGGCCCAGGCGCGGTTCTTCTTCCCCTGCCAGACCGAGACAATCGGTCAGCACGTGCCGCTGGGGATGGCGAGCCGCCTCCGACGGACTCAGGGCGCCCGAGGCCACCAGCATGCCGGCCACATTGTGATCGTCGGTCAGCATTTCGAGCGAGTCGCGCTTGCGTGAGTAGCAATAGGCACGGCTGTCTCCCACCCAGCAGATTTCGCAAGCAGCTGAATCCCTCTCAAGCGCGGCGACGATCGTCGTTCCCATGTCACCGACTTCCGGGTGATCTTGCTGCTCGGCACGTACGGCATAGTGGGCCGCCATCACGGCATCGCCGAGTTCGGCGCCCGCTTCAACCTGGCTGCGGATGGTATCGCGGGCGATGGTGCTGGCGCGTGCTCCACCGGCATGTCCTCCCATACCATCGGCCACCAGCCAAAGGCGCAACTGGTCGTCGGCCAGGATCGCGTCCTGGTTCTCCCCTCGAACACGCCCGATGTCCGTCTTGCCGACCGAACGCGCGCTCTGCATAGCTGGCGATACAGTACTCATCTATATCTTATAGCGTAAAATGCCGTCTTTTAGTGTCACCCGAACCCGCTTCGATCACCCTCAGCCGGATTTCATGGAACCGATCCGGCAATCCCGACAGCGCATTGAACTGAATTGACGATGTCCAACAACCCAAGTCATACAAGCCGATTCACGGTCTGCAAGTTCGGTGGCAGCTCGGTCGCCGCCGCGGACAACTGGCCATTGATCGCCGAGCATGTGCAAACCCTCCTCGCCGACGGACGACAGGTGATCGTCGTGGTTTCGGCTCTCAAGGGTATTACCGACCTGCTTGAAGCGCAAACCCGATCTGAAACCCGCCAGCCGGCCGACAAGGCCTGCACGGAGATCCATCAGCGCCATCAGGCCCTGCTCAAGGCACTGGGACTGCCCGCCGACCTCCTCGACAAAGAACTGGCCGTGCTCGGCGAATTGCTGGACATGGACCGCAGCGAAGACGACCCGGCCCGGGATGCGCAGATCGTGGGCATGGGCGAACTGCTTTCCAGTCGGCTGGCCACCGCGAGCCTGACGGCCCGGGGGATTCCTGCCGAACGCTTCGACAGCCGCGAGATCCTGGTCAGCCAGGCCAATGCCAGACGCAGTCGGAAAACCGAGTATCTTTCAGCCGAATGCAGGACCGCTCCCGACCCGAATGTGCAGAAACGACTGGCCGGCATGCAGCCGGTACTGGTCATGCCCGGCTTCATCGCCGCCAATGCCGCCGGTGAAACGGTGCTGCTGGGCCGTGGCGGCTCGGATACCTCCGCCACCCTGATCGCGGCCTTGCTGGGTGCCGACCATGTGCAGATCTTTTCCGACGTACCCGGACTGTTTACCGCCGACCCCCGCCACATTCCGGCGGCGCGCCTGCTGAAACTGGTGAGTTACCGCGAGGCCCAGGAACTGGCCGCGATGGGGGCACGTGCCCTGCATCCGCGTTCGCTGATCCCGGCAGCCGAGCACGGCATCGAGCTGCACATGAAACAGACCACGCGCCCGGACATCGAAGGCACACGCATCACCCCGGACGCGCGTGAACACGGCGCCCAGGTCAAGGCCATCGTGCAGCGCAAGGGCATCACGCTGATCTCGCTTGAAGACATCGGCATGTGGCAGCAGGTCGGTTTCCTGGCCGATGCCTTCGCGGTGTTTCGCGACATGGGCCTGTCGGTCGACCAGGTCTCGACTTCCGAATCCAACGTGACACTGACGCTGGATCCGGGCGCCAACGTCACCGATGCCCGCACCCTGAGTGAACTCGAACGCCGTCTGTCACGGCTATGCAAGGTCGATATTCTGCCCGATTGCGCCACCGTCAGCCTGGTGGGCCTGGGCATCCGCACCATCCTGCACCGCCTGGGTCCTGCGCTGGAAGTGTTCGAGCAGCGCCGCATCTACCAGGTCAGCCAGGCCGCCAACGATCTCAACCTGACCTTCGTGGTGGATGCCCGACATGCCGACCGCCTGGTCCAGCAGCTGCACCAGCAGGTCATTCCCGGCGGTGTGGGCGGCGATTCGGTGTTCGGGCCGACCTGGGAGCAACTGTTTCGCCGCGATGCGGAAACCCGACCCACACCACCGTGGTGGAAGGAGCAGCGCGAGCAACTGCTCGAGCGTCTCACCGATCACGACAGCGCCTACGTCTACTCGCTCGCCTGCGTCCGTTCCGCCTGCGCGCGCCTGAAATCCATGCAGTCGGTCGACCGTGTGCTCTATTCCATGAAGGCCAACTCGCATCCCGACATTCTGCGTACGGTCGTCGAGGCCGGCCTGGGCATCGAATGCGTGTCGACGGCCGAAGCCGAACATGCCCTGGACAGCGTCGACGGGCTCGATCCGTCGGCCATGCTGCTCACGCCCAATTTCATTCCCCGCAGCGAGTACCGCCGGGCACTCGAGCTGGGCATGCGATTGACCATCGACAACCTGCACATCCTCGAGCAGTGGGGCAGCGACTTTGCCGGGCGCGAACTGTTCCTGCGCCTCGACCCCGGCTCCGGCCTCGGCCACCACAAGCTGGTTCGCACGGCCGGCTCGCACTCCAAGTTCGGCATTCCCCTGTCAGAACTCGATCGCGTGCAGCGCCTGGCCGACGCCCACGACATCCGCATCGTCGGCCTGCATGCCCACACCGGCTCGGGCATCCTGCACGCCGACAACTGGCATCGAAGCCTGGAGACGCTGGGCGAAGCGGCGCGCCAGCTCGGCGAGGTCGAAGTCATCAACCTCGGTGGCGGCCTGGGTGTGCCCGATCGGTCCGACGGCCAGCCGCTGGATATCACCGCCCTGGACGGTGGCCTGGCCCGGCTCAGGCAGCAACTCAGCCAGCCGGTCGAGATCTGGATCGAACCGGGCCGCTACGTGGTCTCCGAGGCCGGCGTACTGCTGGCCCGGGTGACCCAGACCAAGGGCAAGGGCGAGGTCCGCTACATCGGCGTGGCCACCGGCATGAACTCGCTGATCCGCCCGGCGCTTTATGGCGCCTGGCACGAGATCGTCAACCTGACCCGAATCGACGAGACCGGCGACCAGGTCTACAACGTGGTCGGCCCGATCTGCGAGACCGGCGACATCCTCGGCCTTGACCGACTGCTGCCCGAATGCCGCGAAGGCGATGTCATGCTGATAGCCAACACCGGCGCTTACGGTGCGGCCATGGCCTCGAACTACAACCTGCGCGCCCCAGCCACGGAACTGGTGATCGACTGACCGCAACCCTCGGTATCGATTTGGAGGGCAACGGGCAAGGCCACTCGGCACCCGCCCCCACCCCCCCGAAACCTGGGCTACGGCGAAATGCACACCGGCAGGCGGATGCGTTCAAGCAGGCGGGCGCCGATCGGATCGTTCAACAGCTGGCCGCGCCGACTCAGGACCAGTTCGACGGCGCT
>SKZJ01000177.1 GCA_007127425.1 Wenzhouxiangella sp. | reverse complement strand
TCATCAGGATGGGTATCACGCGACGGCGGGCGGCGTAGACGGTGGCGTGCAGGGGCCGCATGCCGGCGGCCAGCCGCTGGTTGGCGGCATCGATCAGGACGATGGCGGCGTTGACCGCGATTCCGGCCAGCGCAATGATGCCGTACATGGTGTACAGGCTCAGCGGATTGTTCGAAACCAGCAGCCCGAAGACCACGCCGGTGAATGCCATCGGCACGGTCATCAGAATCAGAAAGGGCTGAAAATAGCTGCGGAACTGGGTCGCCAGGATCAGGTAAATCAGCCCGATGCCGAGCAGGAAGAGGATGTACATGGCCTCCAGCGATTCCTCGATGTCATCAAGCTCGCCGGTGAAATCCAGATCAGCACCCGGGAAGCGGTCGCGAATCGACTCCCACTCGCGGGCAATGGCCCGGTTGACCTCGACCGTATTGGTCACGTTGCGGTCGATATCGGCTTCCACCGTAATTGTACGGCGCAGGTTGTAGTGACGAATGACGCCCGGGGCTTCGCCGGTGCTGACCTCGACCAGCGCACCGAGCCGGGTCTGTATGCCGCCGGGCAGGGCGATCGGGTCGTTGAGCACCTGCATCGGATCCTGTGGCCGCTGTGGGCGTTCTGCCTGAACGCGCAACTCGTAGCGGTCTCCGGCCTGGCGGGTGAAGCCGACCACCTCGCCATCGACATGCAATCGCAGGAGTCGGCCGGCGGCATCGGCCGGCAAGCCGGTCCGAGCGAGCAGCTCGCGATCCAGGCGCATGACCAGTTCGGAACGGCCCGGCACCCGGTCATCGGAAATGTCGCGCGTGCCCGGCAGGTCGGCAACCAGGTCGCGCACGGCGTCGGTGGCACGGCGCAGTTCGTCGAAATCGTCGGCACGCACCTTGACATTGATCGGCTGCTGCACCGGCGGCCCGCCGGACAGACGCAGGAAGGAAATATTGCCGTCGATCGGAGTGGCAATGACATGATCGCGCATGCCATCGATGATCTCGTCGAGCGTGCGTCCTCCATCCTGTGGATTCAAAGGCACCACCACCTGACCGTACTGGTCGCCGAACAGCGGTTCGATATCGGTGAACTGCACGCCCGACAGGCTGATGACGCTGCGCGCCTCGCCCGGCTGCAGTCGCTCCCGAACCCGCTGCTCTACCAGGCGTACCTGATCAAGGGTGGCGTCCAGAGAGCTGTCAGCCGGCATAGTGACCTGGACATAGAACAGCCGGATCGGGTCGAAGGCGAAGAACTCCAGACGCACCAGGCCGGCAAAAACCGCGGCGACGGCAAACAGCATGGCCAGCGCGGCACCGGACAGGAAGCGCTTGGGCCGTCGAATCACATAAGCCAGGGCGCGCACGTAACGGATACGCACCATGCGGGTAAAGCGGGCGCGCCGGTCGTTCGGGTTGGTCTGCGGGCGATAACGGCTGTGCACGACCTGGGTGGGCAGGATCCAGAACGCCTGGATCAGTGAGATCAGCAAGCCCACCGACACCACGAAAGGCACCACGAACATGAACTTGCCGACAATCCCCGGCATCAGCATCAGCGGCAGAAAAGCGGCGATGGTGGTCAGCACCGAAGCAGTCAGCGGTATGCCCACTTCCTTGAGCCCGCGAATCGCGGCACTCATTGCGTTGTGGCCGCGGCGCAGCCGGTAGTAGATGGCTTCGACCATGACCACTGAGACATCGACCAGCATGCCGAGCACGATCACCAGGCCGAGCAGCACGGTGATGTTGAGCGTAAATCCGGTGGCATGCAGCACGGCCAGGGCGCCACTGATGGACACGATCAGGCCCAGCGCCACCAGCAGTGCGATGCGGGTGGCGAGAAACAGCCAGCACACCAGCAATACGAGGACCAGACCGAGCAGCGCATTGTTGCGCATGATGGAAATGGCCTCGCGGGTTGGCACCGTCTGGTCGTCGGCCAGCACCAGTTGCATGCCCTGTTCGGCCAATACGGGATTGTTGCGCTCGATATAGGTATTGATATCGCGGATCAGATCAAGGGTGTTGGTGTGGGCGCGCTTGTTGACCGAGAGCATGACCGCCGGTCGGTCGCGGTAACTGACCAACTGTTCAGGAATGCTCGAGCCCATGCGCAGGCGGGCAATCTCGTCGAAGCGCACCACCTGGTCGCTGTCGGGCACGCCGATGGTGAAATCCTCCAGATCGGCCGGTGCGATGGCGCGGCCTTCGGCACGCAGCAGCCATTGCCCGGATTCGGTGCGGATCCGTCCGGCAAATACGTCGCGATACCAGCGTGCTGCGGCGTTGGCCACATCCAGACCGCTGAGACTGCGGGCTGTCAGCGCGGCCGGATCGAACAACACCTGTAACTCGGGATTGTTCAGTCCCTGTGCGAGGATCCGATCGACCGCCGGGAATCGTTCCAGATCCTGCCGGGTGCGGCGAGCCACGCGTCGAAGATCCTCGTCGTCGGCCTGACCGACCAGCAGCACGATGGCAGTGGGGAAGCCACTGGACGTGGTGATCTCCATGATGTTGGGGTCGCGAGCCTCGGGCGGCAGTTCCTCGTTGACCATGGCCTGCACTTCACGCCTGAGGTCGGATACGCGCCGCTCGAACTCGCGCTCCGGAATTTCCTGAAAACGCACCAGGATGTTGGAGACGTTCTCACGGCTCGATGACACCACGAAACGCACGTCCTGCAAACGGGCGATGGCCTCCTCAAGCGGATCGGTGATCAGCCGTTCAACATCCTCGGCCGATGCGCCAGGCAGCACGGTCGTCATG
>SKZJ01000238.1 GCA_007127425.1 Wenzhouxiangella sp. | reverse complement strand
TTGGTCGGCAAGGTTCGCCGGCCGATCCTCGGTCAGCCCCAGGCAGCATAGCAGGCGCTCGTGATAGGCGGGAGGCGCGATGCGGAAGGCGAGTGCGGCAGCGAGCGCCCCACGGCGAGTTTCGACGCAGACAGGCGGGTTCGCCAGGGCCACGAGCGCCGGCACGTGAACGGCGAGATCGCGCGCGGCAAGCCGCGCACCGAGCGAGTCGCCGCGCAGCAGCGAGTTACGGACCTTTGCCGCGCATTCGAGCAGGTCCTGCAACTGGGGTGAGAGTCGGTATTTGACCGTGATCTCTTCAGGAATCTGGTCGCGCAGGTCGGGCCGTACCCACAGGAGGCGGGCACGCTCGCGCGCCTCGAGAAAGAATGCCCACGCCTCCGATTCGCAGGGCTCTGCGATCTCGCGAAGCCGATCGGAGAGGGTGCGGCATGCAATCGTGACGTGGAGCGGCGGCGTATTGGCGGTCTGCGTCGGCGTGACGCCGGGCGGGTGCGGGTAGAAGGGCTCGCCGAAGGCGCTCCGGTATTCGTCGATCTGCCGATCGGTGAAGAGCAGGTCCAGATCGAGGTCGCTCCACGGTTCCGGCTCGCGTCGCGCGAAACTGCCGCGGCAGAGGATCGCGACGGTCGCCGGTTCTTCGGTGCGCAGGCGTTTCACCCAGGTGGCAAGCAAGTGCCCGATGGAGCTCGGGGGATTCTCGCTCATGTGGTGAGCTTGTCACGTAGAGGCCGCCCGAGGCAAACACCCGCGACGTGTCACTGAGCCTGCACGTGCGATGCTGTGTTACGATGAGGGAGTGACGATCGGTGAGCTACGGGACTTCTGCCGCTCGTTTCCCGGGGCGACCTATGAACTTCCCGTTCGACGCGGAGACGATCGCGTTCCGGGTGGGCGGTAAGATCTTCGCGCTCGCCGGCGGTCACGGCCGCCCGTACCCGCCTCCTCCCGGTGTCTCCAGCACCAGGCGGTCGCCGGCGAATACGGCGCGGTGCGTTGCCCAGCCAAGCACCTCCCGCTCTCCGTTCGTGCGCACGAGGATGTTGCGTCCGATCGAGCCGGGCTGCCCGCCTGCCAGACCGTACGGCGGCCAGTCCCCACGACGCTGGGTGAGAAGCGAGAGCTCGAGCGGACGAAGGAACTCGATCTCCCGGACCACTCCGTCACCTCCCCGGTTTGCGCCTTCGCCTCCGGACCCGCGGCGGACCGCGAACCGTCGCAGCCGCACCGGAAACCGCCGCTCGAGCACTTCCGGGTCGGTCAGCCGGGTGTTCGTCATGTGCGTGTGTACCGCATCTGCTCCCGGCCCCTTCGCCGTCGCCCCGGCCCCGCCGCACACGGTCTCGTAGTAGCCGAACGTCGCGTCGCCGAAGAGGACGTTGTTCATCGTCCCTTGAGAGGCGGCGGCCACGCCCAGAGCGCCAAAGAGCACGTCGACGACACGCTGCGAGGTCTCGACGTTACCGCCCGCCACGGCCGCGCAACGAACGGGATCGCCGAGGTCGGGCGGATTGAGGAGGCACTGCGGCAACACGATCTCTATGGGCGCGAGGACGCCCTGGTTCAGGGGAATGTCCTCGGCGATCATGCACCGCATAACGTACATGACCGCTGCGGTCACGATCGCCCGGTTGGCGTTCAGGTTGCCGGGCACCACCGGGTCGGTGCCGGTGAAGTCGATTCGCGCCCGCGCGCCGCTGATCTCAACAGTGGAGTGAATCGCCGAGCCGTCGTCCAGGTGATCAGCGAGCTCGTAGCGACCGTCCTCGAGCGACTCGAGCGCGCGTCGCATCTTCGCTTCGGCGGCCGCCTGAATGTGCTCCATGTACGCCTGAACCACCGGCAGCGAACGTTCCTCGATCAGGCGAATCAGGTCCGCCGCCCCGCGCCGGTTCGCCGCCACCTGCGCCGCAACGTCGGACACGTTGTCTTCCACCGCGCGCGATGGATGCGGGCCTCCCGAGAGCAGGGACCGCAGCTCGTCAAACCGCCCGCGGCCCCGATGGAAGAGCCTGAAGTTTCGGATCAGGACGCCCTCCTCGGCAAGGTTCCGTGAGAACGGCGGCATGGAGCCCGGGCTGATCCCGCCCACCTCTGCATGGTGAGCGCGGCTCGCGGTGAAGAAGAGGAGCCGCCCGTCGCGATCGTGCACCGGCGTGACTACCGTGATGTCGGGCAGGTGCGATCCGCCCCGATACGGATCATTCGTAACAAAGACATCACCCGGTCCGAGATCCGGATTGTCGGCGATCACGCACTTCACCGTTTCGCTCATCGCGCCGAGGTGCACCGGGATGTGCGGCGCGTTAACGACAAGATTACCTGCAGAAGTGAAGATTGCGCAGCTGAAGTCCAGTCGCTCCTTGACGTTCACGCTGCCTGAGGTGTTTCGAAGCGTTATGCCCATCTGCTCGGCGATGCCGAAAAAACGGTTGTTGAAGATCTCCAGATCCACCGGGTTGGATACCGACGTCCCGTCCCCGGCCCGGGGGGCGGACGGGCGCTCCGGCCCTCTCGGTTCAGCGTCGGTATCTCCTGCCAAGGCCTCCCGCTCCAGGAGCAGCTCGCCTCCGCTCAGCACCGCGGCGGTCCAGCCCGGATCGACCACAGTGGTCGCCACCGTCTCCCCAATCACGGCCGGACCGGCGATCGTCGCGCCCGGCCGAAGTCGGGTGCGCCTGAAGGCCGGTACGACGCTGAAGCGGCCCGTAACGACCATCCGCGCACGTGCGTCGGGCTCCGGCAGGTACGGCACCGCTCTGCGGGAC
>SKZJ01000139.1 GCA_007127425.1 Wenzhouxiangella sp. | reverse complement strand
GTGTAGACCTGGTGCATGAACTCGGCGTTGTTGATGGGATCCTTGCGAACCCGGTAGCCGTCGCGGAAGGTCCAGCCGTGCTCGCGCATGATGGGATTGACGATGGACAGGCTGATCATGTCTTCCAGCCCCTTGAGCTTGCGGAAGATCAGCGTGCGGTGAGCCCAGGGGCAGGCCAGCGCGACGTAGAGGTGGTAGCGGCCCGGCTCGGCCTTGAACCCGCCGGTGCCGTCGGGACCTGGTGAGCCGTCGGCCGTGACCCAGTTGCGAAAGGCCGCGGCCGATCGTTCGAAACGACCGCCGGTGGAATCGGTGTCATACCACTTGTCGTGCCACTCGCCGTCGATGAGCAGTCCCATCCTGATCTCCTGTGATTGCAACCCGACAATGGTACCAACAACGCCGTGGCCGGCGCTTGAGCGTCACTCGCCCAGAATGCGGTAGCACATCCTGCCGGCAGACTCGAGGTAAGCACCAGCGAAGAGGTTGGCATGATTGAGCACATGGTAGAGCTTGTAGTAGAGCTCGCGCTGCTCGTGCCCGGCCGGCAGGGGCCAGGTGTCTTCGTAAGCGCGGTAGAAGCTTTCACTGAATCCACCGAACAGCGAAGTCATGGCCAGGTCGGTTTCGCGGTCGGCGTAATGGACGGCCGGATCGAAAATCACCGGTTGATCCCGGCCGACGGCGGCGGCGTTGCCGCACCACAGGTCGCCGTGTACCAGGGCGGGGGACGGTTGGTGGCCGGCGTGGGTCTTGCGCCAGGACTGGCCAATCGCCTGCTTGAGATCAGCCCAGTTTTTCTCGGGGTGTGCCGAGGCCAGACGATCGAACTGGCAATCCAGGCGGTGAGCCAGAAAGAACGCCGTCCAATCGTCGAGCTGCGGGTTGTGTTGCGGCGTCAGGCCAATGTAATTGTTGCGATGCCAGCCGAAGTTTTCGGCCCCGTGGTGATGCATTTCGGCCAGCGCGCGACCGAGCTCGGCATCGGCATGCGGGCTGCGTTGGGCAAGTTCGAGGTATTCCAGTGCCAGCCAGGCGATGTCGTCCTGCGCCCCCCATCGCACGACACGCGGCACACGAACCGTGCCCGTTGCGGCGATGGCTTCGAGTCCGTCGGCCTCGGCCGAGAGCAAATCGCCCTGGTCAACCGGGAGGGACTTGACGAAAACCTGGTCGTCGGCCACCTGAAATACATGGGCGCTGGCGATGTCGCCGCCACCGACCGTCGATACCTTGAGGCCGTGCTCGTCCAGTCCGAGCGCGCGGGCAATAGCGGCAGCCTGCTCCCGGTCGATGCTCATTACGGTCGATGCAATACGTCAGTAGCCGCTGACGTAACGTTCCAGTTGCTCGATCAGTTTCTGTTGATCGCCGATGACAGCATTGACCAGGTCACCGATCGAGACCATCCCGAGGAGATCACCGCGCTCGGCAACCGGTAGATGGCGGATCCGCTTGCGCGTCATCAGCGCCAGGCCTTCCTCGGCCATGGCTTGTGGGGAGATCGTGATGGCGGGTGAGCTGCAGACGTCCTCGACCCGGGTTTCGCGCGACGAGCGTCCCTCAAGCACCACCTTGCGGGCGTAGTCCCGCTCGGAGACGATGCCGTGGAGTTGGCCGTCCTTGAGAACGACCAGCGCGCCAATGCCCTTGCGGGCCATCAGCGTGATGGCATCGTAGACACTGGCGTCAGGCGAAACCGACCAGATGGTGTCGCCTTTCTCCTCGAGGATCTGGCGAATGGTGTGCATGGGCCGTCGACTCCTTAAGTGATATGCGTTTTTCACCGAGTATAGGGCACGGCCAGCCAAATTGGCAGGGTGGCAAGGGCGTCTACTTGCCGATACAGAAGCTGGAGAAGATTTCTCCGAGGAGCTGATCCGAACTCATGCGTCCGGTGATCTCTCCGAGTTCGTCGGCGGCCATTCTCAGTTCTTCGGCCAGCAGTTCCCCCGAGCCACTGACTCGGATTTCAGTCTCACCGGCCTCGACATGCACCAGCGCACGTTGCAGGGCGTCGACGTGACGCTGGCGCGCGGAGAACTCTCCACCGCTGTCGGTATCGCCCGCCCCCAACACGTCCAGCACCAGGCTTTCAAGCGCATCCAGGCCCTCGCCGGTCAATGCCGAAACACGAACGCGATGATCGTCGCGCCCCGGCGGTCCGCCGCCGAGATCAATCTTGTTCTCGATGCGAATCACCGGGACCGAGCCGGGCACACCGGACAACTCATGACCGACCTTGTCGGTCGCATCGACAACATGGAACACGAGATCGGCGGCCTGCATTTCCTGCTGCGCGCGTCTGACCCCTTCGACCTCCACGCGGTCGCTGGTCTCACGCAACCCGGCGGTATCGGAGAGCACTACCGGCATGCCGGCCAGCGTGATGGTCTCGCGCAGGACATCGCGCGTCGTGCCGGGAATCTCGGTGACGATGGCGACATCACGCTCGGCCAGCGCATTGAGCAGGCTGGACTTGCCGGCATTGGGCGGGCCGATGATGGCGATACGAACACCGTCGGTCAGCAGACGCCCGGTCGTGGCGCGGGCGAGCAGTGCCTCGAGACGGGTTCGCAAGTCACCCGCGCGTTCGACCACCTGGCCGTCGGCGAGAAAGTCGACGTCCTCATCAGGAAAGTCGAGCGCGGCTTCGACCCAGACACGCAGTTCCACCAGGGCCTGGTGAATCTCGTCAACGGATTTCGAGAAAGCACCTTCGAGGCTGCGATGGGCCGCGCGTGCCGCCTTCTCGCTGGCCGATGCGATGAGATCGGCCACCGCTTCGGCCTG
>SKZJ01000239.1 GCA_007127425.1 Wenzhouxiangella sp. | reverse complement strand
GCAAGATGATGCCGGCTGCGCAAGTTGAGTTATTGTCTGACGTGATCAACACCCTGAACCAGCGCACCGAGTACGCCTATGACGGCCAGGGGTTCTACCCCGACAGCACGGACATATCCATTTCGGCCTGGGCTTCCCACGTGCCCGTGAGCACCGAAATGGAAGTCCATGGCGCTGGTGAAGGGCCAGCGAGGGTTTTTGTTGAACCCTTGCACAGCCGCAGGCAGCCCTGTTGAAGTGCTTTCCGATGGCCATGTGCCCGGTCATTTTTCTTGAGTGCCCCATTGCAGCCCCGAATGCTACCCAACGGTAGGTAGGCCGATCTATCTCCGGCCCGGTGATCAACTTGCCCGCTTCCTCCGGCCGTGGCAAGCTGTTGGTAGCTGTGGCAACCGTGGGTAACCCCCCCCCCATTTTTGGTGCGCCTCAGAAGTAGACTCTAGGCCGCAAGGGTTTTCGTTGAACCCAGCTGCGACCATGGGCCCTAGTATGGGCTGGGGTCATATCGCTAGGCAAGACATAATACAAAAAAATTCCAATTCAGTCTCACTCTTTGCACACACCAAGGGCGCGTAGCCAGCTCAGGCTAGCCACGAAATCGTCCTGGAAGAGCCCTTATTTAATGGCGAACACAGAGGTTAAAACAGATTTATTACACATATGAGTTGCGCATTTTGCACATCTTAGACGCCTGTCCTCCGAAGGAGCGCCGCAGCCATCCTGCCGGGCGCGCCAAATCTCAAAAGTGCCTCGTCATTCAAGCGGGGCATTTTCATATCCAATTGCTCCTATTCGAAGCGGTGACGGGCAATTTATCGTTCTACCGGAGCGGTTTCAGCTGCAAGCAACCGCGATCACCGTTCTGGAAGTCGATAGATATGCGGCATTGGAACCCAATGAAAGTGCGCTGGCGTTCGGATCCTGTTCAACGCATGATGTCTCCCTGGATTTCAGGTCAGGCCAGAGCGGGAGAGTACAGAATGGATCGTCTACGTGATCGAGTGTCGGTGGGAATGGATCGGAGCGTGGCGCGGGTTGCGCTGAGTCGGCCCGAAAAGTACAACGGCCTGGATCTCGACATGATGCACGCGCTGATCGAGGCGGCGCGTCGGGTGCGGAAACACCGCGATGTGCGCGCGGTCGTTTTGCACGGCGAAGGCAAGGCCTTCTGTGCCGGGCTGGATTTTGCCAGCGTGACGCGTAAGCCGTCGCGCATCGTCAGGGGCTTTCTGCCCTGGTGGCGCAAGGGCAACCTGTTTCAGCGCATGTGCCTGGCCTGGCGCGATCTGCCGGTGCCGGTCATTGCTGTCACCCACGGCTACTGTTTTGGTGGCGGCATGCAGCTGGCGCTGGGTTGTGATTTTCGCTTCAGTACGCCGGATTGCCGGTTTTCCATCATGGAAATCGAATGGGGACTGATTCCCGACATGGGGGCGTCGGTCACGCTTCGGGATCTGCTGCCGCTGGATGTGGCCATGGAGCTGACCATGACCGGAAGGCAGTTCGGCGCGGACGAGGCGCTGGCCTTGAACCTGGTGAGCCGGATCGAAGCGGAACCCCTTGAAGCCGCGCTGGCCTTTGCCGAAACGCTGGCCGGTCGTTCGCCGGATGCGATTGTTGCGGCCAAGGCGCTGCTGCGCGATACCCGCCGAGGCTCGGAGCGTCGCGCGCTGCGGCGTGAACGGCGACTGCAGCTCGGGTTGTTGATGGGCGCGAACCAGCGCGAGGCGATGCGGGCGAAGTTCGAGAAGCGTCAGCCCCTGTTCAAGCGCCGGTGATCGGAACCTGTCCCAGATCAAGCCGGGCGCCACCATTATCCAGTATGTTTCCGCTTGTGGATACGGATCCGGCATCCCGCCGGGTCATGGCTGATCTCTGCAGGAGGCAACGTCAATGAGCACACTGAACGGCAAGGTCATCGCCATCACCGGCGGTGCTGGTGGTATCGGCGAAGCGACGGCGCGCATGGCGCATGCACAGGGCGCCAGTGTGGTCATCACCGATCGCGAGGCTGGTCCGGTCGAGGCGATCGCCGAATCGCTGGGCGAGCGGGCGCTTGGTCTGGCGGTTGACGTGACCCGGCGCGAGGACAACGAGCGCATGGCTGCCGCAGCCCTGGAGCATTTCGGGCGGCTGGACGCGGTATTTCTCAATGCCGGCATCGAGGGCGAAGTCGGCCCGTTCGACAGTCGTTCCGATTCAGCCTGGGAGAAAGTGCTGGCGGTCAATGTGCACGGCGTGCGTTTCGGTGTGGAAGCGGCGCTGCCGGCGCTGCGCAAGGCCGGCGGCGGCAGCATCGTGATCACTTCGAGCATCGCCGGGGTGCGTGGCGCTTCGGGGTTGTCGCCCTATGTCAGCAGCAAGCATGCCGTTGTCGGTATGATGCGCTGCCTGGCCGCCGAGCTGGGACCGGAAGGGATCCGGGTCAACACGCTCAACCCCGGCCCGGTCGACAATCGCATGATGCGTTCGATCGAGGACCAGGCCAACCCGGGGCACGGCGAAGAGGTGCAGAAGATGTTTGCCTCGCGCATCCCGCTGGGCCGCTATGTGACCAACGACGAATGCGCGGCGATGGCGGTATTCCTGTTCTCGGATGCCTCCGGCGGTTGCAACGGCAACACCTACATGGTCGACGGCGGTTATTGCGCACAGTAAGAGGAAATGTCGATGCGTTCCACACCGGATCTGTGTGACGAACATCCCGACCTGGTGCAGGTCGTCACCGGCCTGCACTGGCGTTCGTTCGGCGGCCGGGAGCGCTTCGGTGGTCCGGTCGCCACGGTCAAGTGCTTCGAGGACAATT
>SKZJ01000039.1 GCA_007127425.1 Wenzhouxiangella sp. | reverse complement strand
TCCTTTCAGGTGTCCACGACATGCCGCTTGGCAGATACTTCATTGCCAACACGCTGGGTGTCCTGGCAGTCACCGGTGTACTGGTGGTGATCGCCTATTCAGTGATCGGGACGACCCAACGCATGGTCGACGTGGTCCACAACATGGAGATCGCATTCCTCGTCTTCGTGGGGGTCGCTGTATCGATCTTTCTCATTTCCGGCCGGGTACTGAAACGACAATGGTCTCAGCAGTAATTCCGGCATTCAACGAAGCGGCCACGGTCGGCGCAGTGGTCTCGAGTGCCATCGCCCCCCGATATCCTGGAAGTGATTGTGGTCGACGACGGGTCCACCGACGGTACCGCGAGTGCCGCCGAAAGAGCGAGCGCCCGGATCGTGCCACTGGACTACAACCACGGCAAGGCCCAGGCACTCGAGGCCGGTGTGCGGGCAGCAAGGCACGACATCATCCTGTTCATGGATGCCGACGTGACCGGCCAGACGACCGAGTCGCTGTCGCGCATTATGCGGCCGGTCATCGACGGCCGCTTTGAAATGTACGTCGGCTTGCGGGCACGCAAGACAATCTGGCTCAACCGGCTTTTGCGGCTGTTTCCGATCATCGGCGGCGAGCGCGCCGTCACGCGAAGGCTTTGGGATGCCGTGCCGTGCAAGCACAGGAAGCGGTTCCAGATAGAGATTGCCCTGAACAACACCGCGAAACAGTTCGAGCGGGGCATGGGCTTCGAGCTTGTGACGGGGACGGTACACCGGGTCAAGGAACGAAAGTACGGGATTGCGCTCGGTCTGCTTCGTCGCATCCGGATGATGGCCGATATTCTGGCGATTTCAATCAGACTTTATATCCTGGGCACCATCGCTCGTAGTGCGGCAAGTTTGGTCAAGGGAGCAAAGGGCATCTGAACAACTTGCGACTTGACCGCATGCACTGCCGGGGCAACGAGCACTTAATACCATCACACGGTGATGCTCTGAGAGCCAGACCGAATTGCCACATGCTATCAGTCCGTTATGTGACTGACGGTGCCCACCTATGACCCCTCTCCTTATCGGTTTGACGGGAATGGCAGGCGGGGGCATTGCAACCCGGAGGCCTGGCAAGCAACCTGGAAATGGATGCTGGTCAGCACGAACGTCACCGACCGGTCGGATATTGTTTCTGCTTTTGTGATCTTCTATCCGATTCGATATACTGCCTCAGAAGGGGAACGGTTGCACAGAATCAAAGGGATAGTGGTGTATAAGTGCAGGCTTAGAAGTTGATGGGTTCCCGAATAACCGCAAGCGGCATGCCGCTTGATGACAGTAGTGAGAAATTTGATACTGTCTTTGACAGCCTCCCGGATGCCATCATTATCGTCGGCAGCGACGGTCGCATCGTTTTTGCCAACCGCCAGGTAGACACGCTTTTCGGATATCAGCATGAGGAACTTGCCGGCAAGCTGGTTGAAAAGCTGGTACCTGATCGGTTGAGTGCAGTGCATGCCGGTCACCGTACCAATTTTTTTAACGACCCTTCGACTCGCCCGATGGGTAAACACGGAGAGTTATGGGGCAAACACAAGGATGGCTCGGAATTCCCCATCGAAATCAGCCTGAGTCCCTTCGAGGATAAAAACGGGCTGCTGGCGTGCGCCTCGATCCGCGACGTGAGTGAGCGTCGCCGTACCGAAGCACGCCAGCGTTGGCAGACTGATTTCTCTGCAGGAGTGATCAACGCGCTGCCGGGTGTATTCTATCTTTTTGACCTATCGGGACGGATGCTTCAGTGGAACAAGAGTTTGGAAGACATTACTGGCTATTCTGGGGAAGAAATCAGCCGCATGCATCCACTCGAATTTTTCAACGAAACTGATCAACCATCCCTTCGTCACGCCATCGACAAGGCATTCAGAACTGGCCGGACAACTGTTGAGGCACGCTTGCGGGGAAAGAGCGGCACAGTCGGCGATTTTCATTTCATAGGTCACCGCATCAGGCTCGGCGATGAGCACTTCCTGACCGGACTCGGTATCGACATTACCGACAGGGTACGAGCTGAATCGACTCTGGAGTATGTCTCCGGCCTTCAACGTATTCTCGTGGATACCTCCAAAGATTTTGTTGGCTCAGACAGCGCACAGGCCGATGAATTGATCAACAAGACCCTGGGCCGTATTGGTGCGTACTGCGAGGTTGACAGGAGCTATCTGTTTCAATTCAAAAGCAACCGGCAATTGATGTCCAATACTCACGAATGGTGCGCAGCGGGCATCACGCCGGAAATCGAGAATCTCCAGAATTTGCCGCGTGAAGCGGTCCCCATGGTTGTCCAGCTGATGGAAAATAAACAGGTCATGCATGTGCCTTGCATTTCCGAACTTGGCCCGGATTGGGCCAAAGACAGGGCCGTGTTTGAGGAAGAAGACATCGAGTCACTGATCCTGGCGCCGATCATGCTCGAAGGTGAGCCCTATGGCTTTATCGGCCTCGATTCGGTGCGGCGCCGAAGGACCTGGAGCAATCAGGAAATCTGGCTTCTCCAAGTATTGTGTGAAATTATTGGCGCGGTCGTAAAGCGCGACAGATCGGATCAAGCACTGCGCGATGCCGAGTTATTGCGCTCTCGTGCGGAGGAACTGGCGAACCTGGGAGGTTGGGAATGGCACATTGCCGACGATGTCTTCCGAGCTTCGCGTCAGTGGCAGCGTATCAGTGGGCTTTATGACGAGCACCTGGACCGAGAGCAAGTATTTGCTCTCTTTCATCGAGATGACCTTCCGGAAGTGTATTCACGACTTGAGCATACTTTGCAAACCGGGCACCCCTTTGATATTGAGCATCGTGGCCACAGGGCGGACACCGGCGAGATGAGGTGGATCAAGGTGCATGCGGAACTAGACGGCGAGCCCGAATCCGCGTCTCGTCTGTATGGTTATTCCCAGGACATTACCGAGCGCAAGCTGATCGAAGAAAAAATTGCGGAGAGTGAGGCTCGCTATCGTTCGGTAGTCGATCACGTTCATGAAGTGGTATTTCGAATGGATGAGAAAGGACGATGGCTCTTTCTTAATCCTGCATGGGAAGAGATCACCGGTCACAAGATTGATGACTCTCTTGGTAGGCCATTTTATGAGTTTATCCAGTCCAGTGATCGGGCGAGCAGTGAACGCGCATTCTCAAGCCTCATGCTTGGCAACAGGGCTGTTACAAAGATCGAACTGGGTTTTCTGTCCAGACAGGGACGTTTGCGCTGGTTGGAAGCCAATCTTCGGATCACTAGAAATCATGACAAAGCGGTATCTGGATGCACAGGAACGCTACGTGACATAACTCAACAACGGGAGGCTGAGCGCCGTTTGCATCATATGGCTCATCACGATTCCGTGACTGACCTGCCCAATCGCGTACTGGCCATCGACCGTCTCAATCAGCTACTCAAGGCATCACACCGCACCGGTGATCAGACAGCTGTCCTGTTCCTGGATCTGGACCATTTCAAAAAGGTCAACGATAACTTCGGCCATGAAGCTGGCGATGAATTGCTCAACGAGGCAGGCCGTCGCTTGTTGGAAAATGTCCGGGAGCAAGATACGGTCGCCCGGTTCGGAGGTGATGAATTTCTAATTCTTCTGGGCGGATTAAGAAACGCCGTGGACGTTCAGCGTATAACTGAGAATCTACTCCAGATTTTCTGGTCTCCATTCTATCTCAGGGATAGAGAGCTTATGCTTACCGCAAGTATTGGCATTGCCATAGCGCCCACAGATGGCGATAACGCCCAAGATCTGATTCGTAATGCCGACATTGCAATGTACGAATCAAAGACTCAGGGGCGCAATATTTATTATTTTTTCACCGAAACTATGAATCACAATGTCAAGCGCCGCCTCAGCATCGAGGAGAACCTGCGCGGCGCCCTGGAACGAAACGAGATCAAGTTGGAGCTTCAGCCGATAATCGACCTGGCAAACGATAGGATCGTAGCCGGTGAGGCATTGGTCCGGTGGCATAATCCGGCTCTTGGGAATGTCGATCCTGACGAATTCATTTCCATCGCGGAACAAACTGGTCTGATTGGTAGCCTGGGAGACTTTGTCTTAGACCGGGCCTTACAAGAGGCTGCTGACTGCCGATTGCTTAACCCTAATTTTCGTGTTTCGGTCAACGTTTCTCCACAGCAGTTTCGAGATCCGGAATTCGCGCGACGAGTCAATGAAATGCTGCAATCGAGGAATTTGCCAGCGCAGGCATTACAGGTAGAAATCACTGAAAGTGTGCTCCTGGATGGTAGTGCGCAGACCAGAACCATTCTGAGCGAGCTCCATGGTCTCGGCGTGAGTATTGCAATGGATGACTTTGGTACCGGCTACGCATCCTTGAGTTACCTGCGCCGTTTTCCATTCGATGTGCTTAAAATTGATCGGAGTTTCGTAAGTGGCATTTCAAACGATAACCGAGACCGGGACCTTGTCATCGCATGCCTGGCCCTGGCTCAGAGCATGCAGCTTGTTGTTGTGGCCGAGGGCGTCGAAACCGCGGATCAACTCGCAATTCTGCGTGAACATGGATGCAACCTGGCGCAGGGATTTCTGTATGGCCGCCCGGTCGATTCGTCAACGTTCAAAAAGCAGCTTCGACCTTGACGGTGGTGGTGACCGGCCTCCCTGGCAGAATTATTGGCTGATGCAGTTCCGGCCTGAACGCTTGGCTCGGTACAAAGCTTCGTCGGCGGTGACGAGCAGGTTGGCAGGGTTGCAGGCTGAGTTGGGCGCAACGACCGCAATGCCCAGGCTGATAGTCACATGACCAGATGGTGAATCGGCATGGGGAACTTTCAGGTTGGCGACAGCAAAGCGGATTCGCTCTGCTACCTGCTTTCCCTGCTCTATTGATAACCCTTTTATCAGCACAACAAACTCTTCACCTCCGACACGGCCTAATACGTCGTTCTGATTCAGCAACGATGAGCGCATCGCTGATGCGACCCGTTTGAGGCAGGAATCACCAGCCGGGTGACCATAACGATCATTGAATGGTTTGAAAAGATCGATGTCGGCACAAAGGACAAGCAGGGGCACTTCCTGTTCTCGGGTGCTCCTCCATGCATTCTCCAACGCTTCGTTCAACCCCCGATAATTCAGAACACCCGTCAGTTCGTCAGTAATGCTCTGTTTGTGCAGCTTGGCATTCGAAACCTTTAGCGCGCTGGTTCGTTCCTCGATAATATGCTCGTGTTCGACCAATGTTCGCTTTAATTGACCGAATGTTCTGGTCAGCCGCTGAATTAGCTGATCGTACGCCCGCGCCGGTTCTCGAATCTCCAATGGGGCGTGCAGGTTCCCAATAGGAGCAATGCCTGGACCGACAGGCAACACCTGCATACGATGGGCAAGGTCACGAATTGGCCTTGCGAGCCGGTGGGCCAGAGGCGCCGCTGCTATCACAACTACGAGCAACCCGATCATTGCAGGCACAAGCATATTCATCAAATCGCGGAAGAGAGAAGAAATCCGCTCGGTGGTTGGTTTCAGACCCATCACATGCCAACCGAACGCGGTTGTAGCCTAAGAGTAGGGGGCGTTGGTCTGATCACTGTATACATCATTCAGGACGGGTAGTTGCATTTGCTTTTCGGCATTGGCGGCCTTGAGCTTCCCAGGCAAATCATCAGTCGCCTCCCAATCGAGTCCTGGAGAGGCGTACACGACTCTGCGGTTTCGATCGAGAACAAGCAGGCTTGCTGTCAGTCTTTGCAGCTCACATGCCCAGAATTCAGCAGATGCTGCGGAGGGACTCGACGCCTGCACCACACCCTTGATGCCGCCGCTATCGTCAACCTGGGCCGCGCTAACCGCAACGATGGGATCCTGTCCATATCCACGGCCCAGGAATACGTCTGAGATGTATGGTCCACGCCTCTCTATTGCTTGTGTGAAGTAGTCCCGGTCCCGGACAATATGGCCTGACCATCCGAACTGGTCACCATCCGGGTTAAATTCAGGTGCGCCGGCCAACACGACGCCTTGTGCATCAATCACAGCCAGAGTAATGAAATGATCGAACGAATCGTGGAGTATCGAAAGCCGTCGAGACCAACCGTCGTTGAACGACTCGATATTTGCAGCTATTGAAATCGCAGCCAGATGGATGTTGACAAAGTCTTCAATGTGGATTGCACTGAGTCGCGCAGCAACCTGCAGTGTTTCGGCAGACGCCTGTCAACGGAGCTCTGTCAGGTGCCAGCCAAGTAAGGCGATCACGAGCAATACAACCCGAGCACCGGCAAGCATCAAGTGCTGACTGAAAACGCGACTGATCGAGGGCTTGGGTTACATGCATTCTTGTCCCACTGCTGCTTCTTGGAGGTATATGAAGCTGGGCAATAAAATTCAAAGCAGCGATGCAAACAGAAGCCACGGCGCCAGGCCGTACTCTGACTGTTTGCGATCGAGTGCTTGGGCGACGACCCTAAGTGGATAACTTGAATCCCGGCAACCCTCACGGGCAAGGCGATGATGCAGGCGCCGACGTCGGGTAGCTGATTGCTGTTCCTGACCCGGCACGGCACGGCTACTAGGGTGGGTCAAATCGGCCGGGCGGAGTGGTTGTGTGGTTTTCCCCGCTATTAGAGATTCTGTTGGTGCTTAGCCCTAGCAAAGGCTCTTCAAGCATCAAATTGCGAAATCTCTTTGAATGGACGCTTACTCTCCAAGAGACATCTTCCTAATAGGCCATTTACTCCCTGGGGCTTGTCATCTTAGTCTCTCGCAGACAAATTCATCTTCTCTATCGTATGTGAATAGAGCACGGGTTCAGATGCGATCGGCCAAACCATCCAGTGAACGGCAAAGGAGAGCATTTGTGACTTGACTCGCAACTGAACAACAGCACGTGATACCAGTCACTCACAGGAGCTTCGACGCTTAATTGTTTTCTAATAAATTCCTAGCAGCAAAACTTGACTTATGTCAAAAATGGTTTTAACTTTATCGTTCCAAATCAGCGCTTTTGCCTAGCGTGCTGCCGCTAATCTCGAACAGTTATTGCATGTCGAGAGTTTTTATAACCAATATTGAGGGAGATGATTACATGGCAACAATTGACGAAAGTCTTGAGCAACTCATGGGAATAGATGGTGCTGCAGGAACCTGTATCGTCGAATACAAATCCGGCATGCTCCTCGGCAAGGCTGGCGGCGGTGTCGACCTTGATCTGGCGGCTGCCGGAAACTCCGAAGTGGTCAAGGCAAAGATGAAGACGATGGATAGTCTCGGGATCAAGGGAGAGATCGAGGATATCCTGATCACTCTGGAAAAGCAGATCCACATCATTCGACCTGCCACCCAGCACAGTGGTCTCTTCGTCTATCTTGTTCTTGACAAAGCAAAGTCTAACCTCGCACTAGCACGACGCAAGGTGCAGCAGATCGAGGAAGCTCTCGAAGTCTAAACTGCCTTTCCACTGATTGGGAGTATGCAGGCGTTGGCCTGCATTGGGGCCAAGATGGCAACGGAACTGAAAAGGCTGAGCTACGTAAGCCGGTCGGTTGCGGACGATACATCGTCTGTCCCCGCTGAGCTGACAGCGATCGTCATCCAGAGTCTGCGCTTCAACCACGCCCATGGGATTACCGGGTTTCTGACCTGGCGAAACGGTTATTATTTCCAGGCCCTGGAGGGCGCGGCACAGACAGTCGAAACGCTTTACGAGAAGATCGCCAACGACAATCGACATTATCAGACCGCGGTGGTCTGGAGTGAGAATGGGATTCAGGAACGCATCTTCTCCGGCTGGCGACTCAAGCTCTGGTCGGCCTCTCTTACTTGCAGCGAGGTCAATCGCTACATCCAGTTGTATGCAGATCGCTTCGACTCTCTGGATGAAGAGATACAGCGGCGCTTAAGCAAGATATTCCAGCTTGACTTGATTTTCAGTTCCGAACCCGGCGACTTACCCGACCGCCATGCGATCTTCAACTACGAGTTTCGACTGCAAGCGCTTCCCAGCGTATTCGGTCTGACCGGCCAGCATCCGTACTGCATAGACGTACTGACCAGCCTTCTCGCTGGTTGGACCTCCCCCGCACAACTAACGGCGCAATTCAACCTGAGCCCGGATGAACTTCACGAGCTATTGTCACGCAACGAGGTCAACTCTCTGCTTCTCAAACGTAACGCGGAATCAAATCAGGATAACAGGGGGATGTGCGACAAGGGAACCTTTGGCGAGCTATCGCACAACCGCAGCTTCTACGATCGCCTGCGTTCCGTCTTCATGGGGTCTCACAAATGAGCGAGTATCGGAAGCTGGCATTCGTCGGAACCGTGGGCACCGGCAAGTCCACGATCGTCCGAACCCTCAGTGAAATCGAGGTAATCGATACCGACAGGGCCTCGACTGTCGACATTGGAAAGGAGTTCACCACCATCGGTATCGACTATGGGCGCATCGCACTTGGCGACAACATGGCACTCGGGTTGTATGGGGTGCCCGGTCAGAGTCGCTTTTCCATGCTCTGGGACCATGTTAACCGATCGCTCTGGGGTCTGGCCTTTCTGGTCAAGTACTCCGAGAGTCCAGATTCTGATTCGCTGCTGGAAGTAATCGATTTCTTCCAGCCCGTTGCGAATGACATACCATTCGTCGTAGCCGTGACCCACGCCGACCAGGCCGATGATGACAGCCTGGAATCCTTCTGCACCGTATTTCAGGAAATACTTACAAGCCGAAGTCTTCCAGCGGCAGTCATGGCAATCGACTGCACGTCGAGAGACTCGGCGATGAGTATCCCTCTATATATTAATGCCATGCACAGAGCGCGTGAGAACGCCTGACAACCTTCAAAGTGGAAATCATTCAATATGGACATAGCTCAGGCAAAACCGATTATCCGCCCGCTCATCGAGGAGTTCGTTGCCAAGCATTTTGAGGTGCTCGTCACGTCTGCCTGCACCGAAGACGGCTTCGTGATCGCTCATTGTGACGGCAGCAAACTCACGCTCGAGGAAGATAAGATCGCCGCACTTTCCAGCACCCTATTATCACTGTCCGAGGCGGCAGCCCGGGTCATCAACAGCGGTAAACTCCAGGTCACCGTAATGGAAGGTGACAAGGCGAATCTCGTGGTCGTCAAGACACAGTGCCAGAACCTCGCGATCGTTCTGACGGTCGCCTCCGAATCCTCACTGTCGATCGGTCAGGTTTTGTTTCTGGCCAATCGGCTCGCCGGGGAAATCCAGCGGTTGTAGAGCACACGGTTATTTTTGGGTTTCAGCTCGAAAGCGTCGGTATGACTCGCTCCCCGAGGCGATTGTCGAAAATGGTCAGCGGCGCTGCCTGGCTGGGCAACGATCAGTGGTCCATCCGGCATCGCGCCCGGCGCTGGGGTTCGTACCCGATTGCCCATAGGCGAACATGGTGAAGGCCGCCCGGGCAAATCGGGGGTGGGATCAATCCTGACGACGCTGCCGCCTGAGGCGCTCGTGCGACTCGTCAAGGTAGGCCTCGGCTGCGGCCAGCAACACATCCGGATGTAAACGAACGGTGTAATCCGGGTTGGCAAAGGAAAACTGTACGATGCCGTCGGTACCGATCAGAAAGGTCGAAGCGACGGGCAGCGCCCGGTGTTCCGTGCCGGCTCGTTCAGTGATGTCGACACCGAAGCCCTGGTACTGTGCATGCGTGTCGTCATCGAGCCGGAAGGCGACGCCGAATGCCTTGGCGGCAACAGCATCGGAATCCGAGTACAGCGCATAGCCCTGGGCAGCATCTTGCCCGTCGGCCAGCAGTTCGGGGCGGTCGGGGCTGACAAACCAGACATCGAACCCCATCTCGCTTAGCCGCTCCTCGGCATGACGCAACTCGGCCAGGTGCAGATTGCAGTAAGGACACCAGCCGCCCCGATAAAAGGTCAACACCACGGGCTTTTCGAATTCGGCCGGATCGACGTGTACCGCCTCACCGGTAACCGACTTGATCTCGAACGTCGGCACCGACTGGCCGGGCAGCAGCGGACGGACCTGTTCGGGGTGATCGGCAATCTCCGAGGCCGCACTCGCGGTCATGAGCAGAAACAGGGGAAGCAGCAACAAACGGGGCATCGATCCATCTCCATGAAAGAAGTCATCCGGCGTGCGCTTGGACACGCCGGGACAAGCGCCGGTTCCAGTCAACTACGACTTGCGGGTCGGATCGTTGCGCCCGAGCTGGTCGTGGCTGGAAACCCAGTCCAGCGAGGAGATCGCCGCGCCCAGCGAGATCTCGCCGGCCAGCACCGTGCCCGCGACAATCTCGGCGAACTTCATCACCTTGCCCGGACCCTCACAATCCATGATGCGAAGACTCTCGGACTGAGTCGCCAGCCCGGTGCCGCCGCCGATGGTGGCCACGATCAGCGAGGGCAGGGTGATGGAGAGGTAGAGATCCTTGTCCTCGGTCAGCTCGCCGTAGAGGATACCGGCCGAGGATTCGGCAACGTTGGCCACGTCCTGGCCCGTCGCGATGAAGATCGCGGTGATGGCATTGGCGGCATGGCAGCCGTTATTGTTGGCGCCCGAGAGCATCGAGCCGATATTGGCGATCTTGGCGTGGGTATAGAGCTGCTCGGTATCGGCATCCATGACATTTCGGAGCACGTCGCGCTTGACCACCATCTCCGCGGTCACGCGCTTGCCGCGCGTTCGCATCGAATTGATCATCGAGGCCTTCTTGTCGGTGGCGAAGTTGGACTCGAGGTAGAAGTCCTTGACCTCGGCGCCAT
>SKZJ01000215.1 GCA_007127425.1 Wenzhouxiangella sp. | reverse complement strand
TCCATCACGGTCGATCCGCACAAGCTCGGTTTCGTCCCGTTCGGCTGCGGTGCCTACGTGGCCCGCAACCGCGGCATGACCGACTTCATCAGCCAGCGCGCAGCCTACGTGTTCGATGACGCCGAGACCGTATCGGATTCGGAGTACGAGCGACGTTTCCGGAATCTCGGCCAGTACATCCTCGAAGGCTCCAAGCCCGGCGCGGCCGCGGCCGGGGTGTGGGTGACCCATCGCGTGCTGCCGCTCGATCACGATCATTTCGGTCGGCTGTGCGGCGAGACCATCGTCAACAGCGAGTACTTCTTCGATCACATCGAGGAGTTGCGCGACGAACTCAACGGTGTCGCTCGCGTGATCCTGCCGTTCGAGCCCGACACCAATCTCGTGTGCCTGGCGATCAATCCCGAGGGCAACCGCGACCTGGGCGAGATGAACCGCTTCGGCAAGCAGCTTTACACCCACCTGAGCGTGGGTGAAAAACTCGATATCCACTCTCGCCAGTTCTTCGGTTCGCGCACGCTGGTGCATCGAAGCGCGCTCAGCGACGAAGTCGCGCGACGCATGATCGACGAACTGGGGCTGGACCCGGACACCTTCGTCGAGGATCCCGACGACAGCGGACGCCAGGCCGACAGCATCTTCCTGCTCCGGCACACGCTGATGAACCCCTGGCTGTCGGGGCGCGACCACGGCCTGAACTACCTCGATCGCTATTGCCGCTACCTGGCTACGCTGGTGCGTACGGAAATCGAGAACCACCCAACCCCTTAGAAACTGGATTAGTAGGACATGCATGGAGAACCGAACATGAAGACGGACATGAAGACCATTGCTTTCACTCTCGCTCTGGCCGTGCTGGTTTCGAGTGGTGTCGTCGCCAGCCCGGATGACGATCATCATCATCACCATCACGGCGACGTCGCCGAGCTCGAGCTTCATCTTGATGACGGTGAGCGCTGGGCCACGGACGGCCCGCTCAGGCAGGGCATGGATCGCATTCATGCCGCCTTCGATCGTGCCCGGGCCGACTACCGCGCCGACAGGCTCGACCACGAGGGTGCGGCTGCGCTGGCCGACGACGTCGAGGAACAGGTGCGTTACATCTTCGCCAACTGTGCCCTCCCGGCCGATGCCGACGCACAACTGCACAAGCTGCTGGCCGCAGCCCTGGGGGCGGCCTCAACGTTAAGGGAGGATGAGGACGTGTATGCAGGCTTGCACGAGGTGCACACGGTGCTCAGGACTTACGGCGAGTACTTCGATCACCCGGAGTGGCCGGGATGACGAAACCACAACAGTTGCGCCAGCAACAGCAGTAGCGCCAGGCTCCAGGCGGCGGCTGCCAGCATCAGGCCGTGGAGGGGACCACCGACCAGCCGCGCCAGCGCGGCGGTCGTGATCAACAGGGTCATGGCCAGGAAGACGGGTCCGGCACGTTCGAGCGGCACACGCAGTCTCAGCAAGCGGTTGCGCAGCATGATGCTGGTCGTCAACGTGCCCAGTGCACCCACCGTGATGGCGTGGGTGGCGATGCCGGGTGCCAGACCGACATCGAAGCCACGGGCGGTTCCCAACAGCACCAGTCCGCTTCCCAGCCAGGCATAACCCAGCCCCAGGCAGAGCAGGTCAGGGCGCTGAGTGCAGCGCCAGAGTTGCCAGCGGCCCAGGCGGACCAGGGCCAGAAGCCCGGCAAGGATCAGCAGCAAGCCATGGGCCGAATGCAGTGCCGGTATCGGGGCGGTCAGGGCGGCGGCGATCATCGCCAGCAGGATGGCACCCTCGATGCGCGGCTGCACACGGGCCTTCAGGACGCCACCCCCACGTTCGATGGCACCCGCTGCTGCCGGCGCAATCAGCCGGCCACCGAAAAACACCATCAGCAGCGCGAACAGCACCACGGCTTCGGCCAGAACAACGTAAAGCCCAAAGCCCCCGTCGCCGGCCGAGAACAACTGAAAGATAGCAGCAGCCGCGCAGATCGCCAACACCATCGGCCCGATCAGGCGGTTGCGCCACTTCTTCGCCGCTTTCATGAAGCGCGGTGCAGCGGTCATCGCCACCAGGCCGGCAAAACCGATGTTGGTCGCTACAGCCGCCGCGCCGCCGGGGTCGAACAGGAAAGTCAGTCGGGCGAGCAACCACAGGGTCAGCAACAGCCCCAGCCGTACGGGGGATGCCCGGTTGACCAGGAACCCGGTCACCACCGCCAATGCAAAGCCGAACAACAACTCGTGGGCGTGGCCGGCGGGTGTGAGCAGGCCCGGCGGCATCGGCAGGCCGCCGAGCCAGCCGACGATGAACAGCGGTACGCTCAGTGCCCCGTATGCCGCTGCCAGGGGGAAGAACCAGGTTTCTGTGACGAGCCGTGTGGGCGCGGTCGCCACAGGGTTGCGCGGGGTGTCGAGGGAGTCCGTCATATAACATGCATTGTATCTGCATCTATGTTGCTGTGGTGGATGACGTCAGCCGGGGCGCGCCAGGGTGATTGGCTTTCCCGGGGCCCGGGCGGCATACTGGGGGGTGAATCCTTGACGGACGTGATTACGAATGCAACTGAGCGATTTCCCGGGCGCCGCTCGCCTGGTCGAACTGGTCGATGATGCGGTCACCGCTTCCGATCCCGACCTGATTACCGAACAGGTCAAAAACAGCCTGTGTCGGCTGATTCGTGGTGCCGAACTGTCCATGCCGGAGTTCGTCTGCCAGCCGGTGGGTGACCACTATGCACGGCGCCTGGTGTACAAGAGCGAGCGCCATGGTTATTCCATGGTGGCAATGACCTGGGGGCCGGGTCAGGGCACGCCCCTG
>SKZJ01000070.1 GCA_007127425.1 Wenzhouxiangella sp. | reverse complement strand
TTGCATGCTATGCTATTGCACTGTGGCATGAATCGATATGGTATAAACGGTCGTGGGGAAGAACGTTCAAGAGTACGGTTGACGGACTCATCTACGGATTGCTCACTGCGGGCACGTTTGCATGGTTGTGGCCGGGGTGAGGGCAGCGGGATGGTGGGGTGGTGGAATGATGGAGTGTTGGAGTAATGGGGTTAGGACGTGTTCGTTCATTTATACAAATGAAAAGGTGAAACGGAGAATCGGGGAATCGGTGCGAAGATCTGGCTGGAATCGATGTAGTTACTGCAGTCGACAATTCCCCGATACTCCTATACTCCGTTTCACTAAATCATTCCAAAATTCCATTCTTCCATTATTCCCGTTTCAAAACAGATAGTCTTCTTCCTTCCCCGTATCCTTCCCCCGCACCCGTTCGAACAATTCCTTCACCGGATTGGTCGCCCAGGTTGCGGCGTTCTTGATCTTCGATCCGGCTACCTTTTTCATTTCATCGAACAACCTGCGCTGAACGTTGCCGGTGATGTTTGTGGCCGTCTGAACGATGAATGCCGGCGAAGGACGCAGATCTCTTTCGGATCTTATGATCAGCTTGCTGCAGTAATTATCGGTTATGAGGGCAACGCGCGTCAGCAATGCCGCGTTGACAAATCCGTCGGCAAGCGAGCCGAGTATTTTATCGAAGAATGGTATGCTTCTCATTCCTTCGGTAGAGAGTTTGGAAAATATCTCGCCGGTTGCATATTCCACCGTCTCCGAACCGCCGATCGCCATCGAATAGTAAATCTGTTTTCCGATAATCCATAAATCCCGGTTTGAAACTCTGCCGTTGTACAGCACGAACGTTTCTTTCACAAGATTGACCGAAGATGAGAGGATAAGTATCGCATCGATGAAGCCGTTCTGAGAAATGGCCGAACTGTAGAACAGACCGTTCACATACTTGTTACGTATGTGTGCCGACTCTTTTTTCAGCACCTTCATCACCTGCTCATATCCTTCTCTGGTGCGGGGTACCGTTGAAATATCATACTCAATCGATTTCAGATACGGATTTTGTTCGAGGATCTCGAACCGTTTCTGTAATTCCTTATCGAGATGCTCCTCGCTCTTCAACGGACCGGGCGCACGGGGAATTTTAAGTATGCGGTATACCGGTATACCGACGAAGTATACCAGCACACCCGCGGCAATGACCACAAATCCGTACGCAAGAAACGGATTGACGGCCTGGAGCGAAACATACAGATCGAGAAACTCCTTCGCGATAAAATATATCAGGACGATCGAGAGAAACGCCAGTATTCGTTTGATGTGATTGAACATTGCAGCATTACCTCACATAATGAAGAGTAGTTTAATTTTGTACAAAGATTTCACCATTACATACCTGAAGCACTCGCGGGATCTATTTATTCCTGTTCCCGGTACCTGTCGAACCACCCGGTGATATGAGCTACCTTCCTTATCAGGTTAGCCGGACGGGCTGCAATGAAGTGCGCGGCGTCCGGAACACGCACCAGCACCGATTCCACTTTCTGCAACTGCAGCGCCTGATAGTACTGCTCACTCTCACTCATCGGCGTGCGGTAATCTTCTTCGCCGGTCATGACCATTGCCGGGGTGGTTACATTCCCCACAAGCGATATAGGGGAATACTCAAGATAGTGTTCGGGATCTTCCCACGGCATCGCGGGGAACCAGTATTTTGTAAAGAACGGATAGATATCCGCCGTCAAAACGAAACTGTACCAGTTGATAACCGGCTTAGTGACAACTGCCGCGGCAAAACGGTCCGTTTTCCCGATACTCCAGCTTGTCAGAACCCCGCCGCCGCTTCCGCCGGTAATAAAGAGTTCCCGTTCATTGATGAACCCTTTAACGAGCATAAAGTCGATGCCCGACATAAGATCGTCGTAATCCTCGCTGGGATAATTATGGTTGATCCATGCGGCAAATTCTTCACCGTAACTTGTGCTGCCACGCGGATTCGTATAGAGCACCACATATCCCTGCGATGCCATCAACTGCAGCTCGGGTGTAAACCGCGGACCGTAATTTGTGTACGGTCCTCCGTGAATTTCAAGAATGAGCGGATACTTCTTTTCGGGATCGAAACCGGGAGGATAAATTATCCAACCGTGTATATCCCGTCCGTCATAGAACGAAGGGTACCATATTTCTTCCACCTCCCCGAGCGTTCGTGCTTTGAATAAATTTTCATTCAACGATGTAAGACGTGAAATGCCGCTTTGACCGGGATGCTGTCCGGCGGCTATATCCGCGGGATGATATGGACCAGTCATCGTGAAAGCAAATCGTCCGTTTTCCGCGACCGTATACGATCCGCCGGGATACGGACGTCCGAACGACGTGCCGCCGATGTTTTCGGCAAGATTGGTCACGCTTCCGTTCAAACCGGTATAAGCAAGCCGCGTATTTCCCCGGTCGTCATATTGAAAATAAAGTCCCCGGCCGCCTGATGCCCATCGTACATTTTGCACATCGCGATCCAGATCGATATCCACTTCACGCAGATCGGAATCGTCACGGTTCATGATATACAGCTTCGTACGCTGGTAACCGGTGAACCGGTCCTCATAACCGGTATATGCTATCATCCGACCGTCGGGTGATACCCGCGGATTATTATGCGGACCCCGACCGTTGGTAAGCTGCTTCAACTCACCGGTTTCGACATCGATCTCGAATATATGTGTGTCGTTCGGATCTCTGACCGGATCGTCACCGCGGTTTGCCGAAAAGATGAGCTCATTACCGTCCGGCGCCCAGACCGGATTATTGTGGTTATAATCCCCC
>SKZJ01000256.1 GCA_007127425.1 Wenzhouxiangella sp. | reverse complement strand
GCAACATGAAACTGATTACCGTTTCGGGAAGCCTGCGGAAGAATTCATTCAATACTCGCTTGGCTGACCTGATGAAAGAGGAAGCACCCGATGCTGTGACGCTCGAAGTGGCGACATTGCATGGTATTCCCTTGTATGACGGCGATCTGGAAGAGCGAGAGGGAATCCCCTCGGCCGTTGAGCAACTGCGTGGACAGATCAAGGCTGCAGATGGCCTGATTCTTGTGACACCCGAATACAACGCCGGCATGCCGGGCGTGCTGAAAAATGCGCTCGATTGGCTCACGCGCCCGGGCGAGGAAATGAAACCGACTTTCGGTGGACGCAAGACCGCGATCGCCGGCGCCACCCCCGGCGCCTGGGGTACCGCCTTTGCCCAGGCCGGCGCCCTGATCAACCTCAGGCAACTCGGCTGCGAGCTCTACCCCGGCTACCTCCGGGTGTCGAAGGCCGGAGAACGCTTTGACGGCGCTGATGCCGATGAGAAGCTGCGCGAGCAGGTGGCTAGCTGGTTGGAGGGGTTTGTTTCGTTTGTTCGTTAGTTCGTCGGTTCGCTGGCTGGTTCGGCGGTGCGTCGGCGCATCGGCACCCGTAGCTACGCGGTGGGGGTTGATCCAGGTCCGTGCCGTTGAGAAGCCGCCACAGCTTATCGAAGCGCATCAGCCAGCTTCGCAGGATTCGTGCCCCCTAGCCCCTAGCACCTAGCCCCCAAAACCTAGAACCTAGAACCTAGAACCTAGAACCTAGAACCTCAAATCTGGCGCCCCGGGCAGGGGTGCTGCGCAGCCTTGCGGCTGCTTGCCCTTCGGGCTGTCGCTTCGCTCCAGCGATCTTGCACTGACGTGCAAGATGCGAACCTGATTGTTAATTTGTCGCAGGTTCGACTTGTGCCGGTTGAGAGGCTTGCGACTTCGAAGAAGGTCAGAGAATTCGTCGAATCTGGCGCCCCGGGCAGGAGTCGAACCTGCGACCTGCCGCTTAGGAGGCGGCTGCTCTATCCTGCTGAGCTACCGGGGCTTGGGGAGGGTCAAGTGGCGGGAATGTTAACAGATGCCGCCTGGAGTCGCTCGATCAGCAACCCGCCTCGCCAGCCTTCAAGCCACTCGGGGCGCTCGCCGCGAATGATGCGGGTCAGTTCCTTCTTGCTGGCGATAAGGGCCGGGTCGAGCTGTTGTTCTTCGGCCAGGGTGCGTACGGCCGATTGAGCAACGCGTAACTGTTCACGCTGGTCATTGTCGAGTGCGTAAAGCCAGGCCGGCCGGTGGAAAGCGTCGTGATCGATGGTTTCGATTGTTTCGACCAGCCTGTCGCCGTGCCGTCGCCGCATACCGGGCTTGAGTGTCGATACCGCGGATTCGGCCCCATTTCTGCACGCCGTTTCGGCAAGGTCGATCATCGCCTCGTCGGATAGAACGAATCGACGTGGCAGGTCGCGTTCGGCCGCCTGCTCTTCACGCCATTCCGCCAGGGGCGCGAGAACGGCCAGAACTTCATCAGGCTGTCGACCGGCACCCTTGATTCGACTGAGCGGGGGCGGACCCAGTCTTCTTCGTGCGTTGTCGACGATGCGTGCACAGTCTTCCTCGAGCCAGGCCAGGCGACCCCGCTGCTCGAGGTGCTCGGCCAGGTGCCGGCACAAGCGTGGCAACCAGATCACGTCCTGGGCGGCATATTCGAGAAATGCGGGGTCCAGCGGCCTGCGGCACCAGTCATTGCGAGCCTTGCCACCGGGCAGGTGCGCGCCGAAGGTTTCCTCGACAAGCGTTTCGTAGCGACACTGCAACGGCAGGCCGAGCATGGCGGCAGCAATCTGGGTATCAAACAGCGGCTCGGGCAGGGCACCTCCGACCTGTTCGAGTACCTCCAGGTCCTCGCCGACGCTGTGCAGCACTTTGGTGATGCCGGTATCGGCAAGCAGGTGGCCCAGTTGCGGTATTTCGGGCTGGGCGACGGGATCGGCCAACCAGATTTCTGCACCGTCGCTGATCTGGATCAATCCTGGGCGTGCCCGAAAGGTCTTTTCGCGGACGAACTCTGTGTCGAGGCCGATGATGTCGGCGTCCCCCCAGCGTTCGCTGGCTGCTTTCAGGTCCGCGGGGTTGCTGACCATACTGGCCTCGGCAACGGCGCTTTCAGCTCGTTGCACGGTGGTCTTGCAGGCGACCTGCCTGATGCTCGTCGTGTCCATCTGATCGGGTGGTTTGTACAAGTGGTGTTGTGAACAGCGCCCGAATAAGCTATTTTTCAGGTCTGTAAAAAGGGAGGGCGGTATTTCGGAACAAATTGTTCCTGAATGCCGGCCGCGCAATCCAGCACATTATCCAGCAAAAATTGAGGTCTTGATGAGGTATCTGGCGATTATTTTTGGCGCCGTTCTGCTTTTGGCCGCATGGCCGGCACAGGCACAGGACGAAGCGGAACAACCTGAAACACAAGAGGAATCGGAAGATGAACGTGATACTCGGCGTCGGGTCCGTCGTCTCGGCGACGTCGTCGGTGAAGGTGGGGGCGAGTGGTCGATGGACGCACCGGTCGTCGATATCCCGACTCAGCCGGCCGAACCACGGCCGGACGTTAGCCTGCCGGATCCGGATCAGGACGCGCGTTTGCAGAGCCTGTTGACCTCAAGGGCATTCAGGCCGGACGACCCGGAGGTCCAGGATGCACTTCGCGACCTCATGGACGAGGTCGGGGACGATGCCGGTGCCGCGTTGTCCGACGGCAACCTCGCGTTGGCCAACCGGCTGGCCGGCGTCATTGCTGAAATTGATTCCGGGCATCCCGTGATTGGCGCCATTCGCGCCGAGATGGATCGAATTGGTTCGATCAATGGATTGCTGGCGCAGGGTGATGACGCGATTGAACAGGGCCGGCTGGTTGCCCCACCGGGCGACAATGCTGTCGAGCACTATCGCGCAGTGCTTGAAATCGATGACCAGAACCAGGCGGCCCTGACAGGGTTGGCGAACGTACATGAAGCGCTGATCGACGAGGCCCTGGAGATGGCGGCTGAAATGGACTTCGAAGGCGCCGAGGAGCTCCTCGAGCAGGCCGGCGAAGTGCATGAGGACCCGGAGGCCATCGAGCAGGCACGTGCCGAAATGGTTTCAATCCGCGATCGTCAGATCACCGATCTCGATGAAGCCGTGCTGGTCGCCATCGACGAGGGGCGTTACGACGATGCCGAGGATGACATCACCCAACTGGTGGCGCTGGGTCATGATCGGGAGCGCATCGATCGTTTGCGAAACTCGCTTGAAGATGCCCGACTTTACGGCAGTTTCGAGCCCGGTCAGGTGTTTACCGACATGCTCGACGGCCTGGGCGTTTCGGGTCCTGAAATGGTCGTCATTCCGGCGGGAACCTTCATGATGGGGTCTCCTGAAAACGAGGACGATCGTATGAGCAACGAGGGCCCGCGGCATCGGGTGACCTTCGATCGCGGTTTCGCTCTGGCCCAGACAGAGATCACGGTCGGGGATTTCAGACTGTTCGTCAGCGACACGGGCTATCGCACCGATGCCGAGGACGCGGGTGCATCGCGTGTCTATGACCTCAATAGTGGCCGCATGGATCGCCAAAGCGGCATTAACTGGCGTCATGACTATGCTGGCAGAGACGCGTCGGACGACCTGCCGGTGCTGCATGTGTCGTGGAATGACGCTGAAGCCTATGCCCAGTGGCTTGCCGATAGAACCGGACGCGCTTACCGACTCCCGTCGGAGGCTGAGTTTGAGTATGCGCTGCGTGCGGGATCTCAAACCCCTTATTGGTGGGGCACCGGTACGCCGGACAGTGCGGTGGAGAACGTTACCGGTGATCGGGACCAATCACCCAGCGGGGCACGCTGGAACGTCGCTTTCAGGCGTTACAACTCCGGTTTTTGGGGCCCGGCTCCGGTTGGTAGCCTCGAGGCCAATCCGTTCGGTCTCTACGATATGGGCGGTAACGTCATGGAGTGGGTCAAGGATTGCTGGCATGACAGTTACGTACGCGCCCCCGGTGACGGTTCTGCGTGGGTGAATCCGGGTTGCAACCGGCGCGTGGTTCGTGGCGGTGCCTGGTCGAGTACGCCGGCGATGTCCCGCTCGGCCTTCCGGATTGCCAGTGCCCCGGATGGCGCCGACATGCGTGTCGGGTTCCGCGTCGCTCGAGACCTCTGACCGGATAAGGCACAGACATTGCGCAATGAAAGGCGGATGACGGCCGACGTCATCCGCCTTTCTTTATTTTTGGGTTATCCGTTTCCTGATTCGCGTCGTGTCTCAGTCGGAAGCAAAAGCCCTGACAATGATGCGGCGCGCTGGCCTCAAGCGGGAGGATTCGCTGAAGGCCTCGCCACCGCGTCGAACTGAAGCGGATCCTCCCGCTTGAGGCCGGCCACGGTGCCACCGAGATCCGGACACTGAGACACGACGCGAATCAGGATCCGTTTTCCTCGCAACGGGAGGCTGTCTCCTCTCACTGTTCAGGGAGAGGGCGATCCAAGCATGGCATGGAACGAATTGCGGGATGGTGCCGGGGGCGGGAATCGAACCCGCACTCTGTTTCCAGAACCGGATTTTGAGTCCGGCGCGTCTACCAGTTCCGCCACCCCGGCAGCGGGTCGAGTATTGTCGTCAAATGGCGTCCTGAAGTAAAGCCTTATGGGGTTTGCAACCACTGTCGGATCGGCGGTCCGAAAGACTCGATGTCGACCAGGAAGGCGTCATGGCCCTGGACCGATGGCAGGGCCTCGAAGTTGACTTCCGAGCCACTGGCTTCCAGCGCGGCCGCCAGTTCTCGCTGCTGGTAGAGCGGAAACAGGATGTCGGTTTCCACCCCCAGTACCAGCGCCTTGCCGGTGAAACTGCGTTTGAACAGTGCTTTGAGGGATTCGCCGCTGTCGCAGGTGTCGAACATGTCCATGGCGCGTGACAGGTAGAGATAGCAGCAGGGGTCGAACTGTCCGACGAACTTCCTGGCATGGGTTTCAAGGTAGGACTCGACCTTGAAACGCATGCCGAACAGGGTCGGCGGAAAGTAGTCCTGGAACTGTCGTCCGAAGCGCTGCTGCCACTCGCGGGCCGAGCGGTAGGAAATCATCCCGAGCTTGCGTGCCAGGCGCATGCCGACCTCGGGCCAGGCATCCTCGGTGTACTGGCCGTCGCGGAAGTTTCGATCCGTCACCACCGCTTCACGCTGCAGAGAGCGGATGGCAATCGCCATGGGCGTGGCCGAGCATGCCGTCGAAATGAGACCGACCTTGTCGGTACTTTCCGGAAACTGCTTCAGCCAGGCCATGGCGGTCAGCCCGCCCATGGACGGCCCGATGACGGCATGCAGCCGTGAAATACCCAGATCGTCGACCACCAGTCGAGTTGCCCGGGCGATGTCCTCGATGGCGAGGTCCGGGAAATCGAGTCGCCAGGGTCGGCCGGTGGCCGGATTGATGCTGGCCGGTCCGGTCGAGCCCATGCACGAGCCCAGCGAGTTGACGCACAGCACGAAGAAACGATCGGTGTCGATCGGTTTTCCGGGGCCGATCATTTCCTCCCACCAGCCGGGTTCGGGATCCTGCGCTGAAGATGCTGCATGGGCACCCGGCGACAGGCCGGTGAAGATCAGGACGGCATTGGCCTTGTTTTCATCGAGCTTGCCCCAGCACTCCCACGCCAGCCGCAGACTGGGCAGCTTGCCGCCGCGATACAGTGAGAACGGTTCAGCCAGATCGAAGTAGTGAGTTGCAGGGCCCATGAAGGTTGCGACGCATTGCCGGAAATCACCAGCGTGCCATTCTACACCTGCGCTCCCGGATCAGGGGGAGGTGTTATGCCGCAAAGGAGGCGGCTGCAATGCGTGAGGTCAGAGCGGGTCGGTGAACTGGGTGGTGCCGATGCCGCGGTCGGGCAGCAGCACCGGTATGCCGTCGTCGATGATGTAGATGACCTTGTCGTCGCGGGTAATCAGGGCTTCGGCGATGTGGCCTTCGACCGGACTGCCATCGATATGCAGTACCTCGCCTTCGGCAATATTCCGGTTGAGCGATTTGAGACGGTTCTTGCCCAGCGGCCGGAGCGGTTCATGGCTGACCGGGCAACAGAGAATGTCGAGCAGGTGATCGGGAATGGTCATGCGTCAATTCTACCCGCTTTTTCCGCTGCCGCAGTGACCGAGATGGCGGAAGCCGGCGATCGGTACCTTCATTTACTCGGGCGGGGCAAGTTGCTAAGATTGTGCGCTTTTCCGTAGCGGAGATACCGCCATGTCAAGCCGAGCGCTGGTCGGCATCATCATGGGTTCGAAGAGTGACTGGGACACCATGGAGCATGCCGCTTCGACACTCGAGGCCCTCGAGGTTCCGGCCGAGGTCAAGGTTGTTTCGGCGCACCGGACGCCCGACGCCATGTTCGAGTACGCCGATACGGCCGAGCAGCGCGGTATCCAGGTGATTATTGCCGGAGCCGGCGGTGCGGCGCACCTGCCCGGTATGGTGGCGGCCAAGACGATGCTGCCGGTACTTGGTGTGCCGGTTCAGTCCCGTACGCTCAATGGGCTCGATTCCCTGCTGTCGATTGCCCAGATGCCCGGTGGTGTTCCGGTAGGGACCCTGGCCATCGGCAAGGCCGGCGCCATCAATGCCGCGCTTCTGGCGGCCTCCATGCTGGGCAACCAGGATGCCGGCATTCGCGAGCGCTATCGCCAGTGGCGAGAGCAGCAGACTGACAAGGTGCTTGCTTCCACCGATCCGCGCGAACCATGAAGGTCGGCATTCTGGGCGGGGGACAACTGGCACGAATGTTGGCCGCGGCCGGGATCCCGCTGGGGCTGGATTTCACCATCGTCGATCCCAAGCGCGACGCATGCGCCGGTGCGCTCGGGCGTCTGGTCACGGCGGACTGGAATGACGATGCTGCCATCGAGGCGCTGTCGGGGTGTGAAAGGGTCACCTGCGATTTCGAGAACGTGCCGGCCACGGTACTGGATGCCTTGTCCACCCGAACCACCGTGCACCCGTCGGCCCGGGCGCTGGCCACCGGCCAGGATCGACTGGCCGAGAAGCGAATGTTCGAGTCGCTCGACATCCCCGTCCCTCCGTTTGCTGCCGTGTCCAGCCGACCGGAACTGCTCGAAGCGCTGGAGCGCATCGGCTTCCCGGCCGTGCTCAAGACCCGGCGCATGGGCTACGACGGCAAGGGGCAGGCAGTGCTGAGAACGCCCGAGGATCTCGAGCCGGCCTGGCAGGCACTGGGTGACCACGAACTGATCCTGGAAGGTTTCGTGCCGTTTGATTTCGAGTGCGCCATTACCGTGGTGCGCTCGGCCAGCGGCGACCTGCGCTGCTATCCGCTTTCGCGTACCGTCCATCACGACGGCATACTTCGCCTGGCCATGGCGCCTGCACCCCGGGCCGATCAGTTGCAGGCCCGGGCCGAAGGGCTCGGCCGGGCGCTGGCCGAACACCTCGACTATGTTGGTTGCCTGACCCTGGAGCTGTTTGCCGTTGACGGCCGGCTGCTGGCCAATGAGTTTGCCCCGCGTGTACACAACTCGGCGCACTGGACCATCGAAGGGGCGCAGGTGTCGCAATTCGAGAATCACCTGCGGGCGGTCTGCGACTGGCCGCTGGGAGAGACAGCGGCCCGCGGACGATCGCTGATGATCAACTGGATCGGTGAGATGCCGGCGCGTGAGAAGCTGCTGGCGTGCCGGGGACTTCATTGGCATGACTACGGCAAGCAGGCGCGGTCAGGGCGCAAGGTCGGTCACGCGACGTTGACCGAGGCCGACGGCCAGGCCCTGGAAGAACTGATGGCCGGGTTGGCCCCGTGCCTGGATGCTCAGTCTGCTTCGTTGTTGACCGGGTTGATGAACGACTCGGCCTGACTGGTCGGAAACAGGACCAGGTGCTGGGCATCGAGCGCCACGCCGATGCGCTGGCCCTTATCGTAATCGTCGTGGCTGGGAAACAGGGCGGCGATTTCCTCGCCCGTATCCAGCCTGAGCCGGTACATGATCTGTGCTCCCTGGAACTGCCGCGCCAGTACCGTGGCCAGGCGTCCCTGGCTGTCGGGGCGGATGTCGTCGGGGCGAATCAACAGCGCCAGCTCGTCGCCCGGCGGACGTCGTGGCGGCAGGGGTGAGGTGCCCAGGGCGTGGATCAGGCTGCTTCCCTTGACCTGGGCATTCAGGTAGCTGCCCCGTCCCGTGAACGCGGCCACGTAATGGCTGGCCGGCTCGTGGTAGAGCACGTAAGGGCTGTCCCACTGCAACATGCGGCCGTCCTTGAGCAGGCCGACCTTGTCGGCCAGCGCGAAGGCTTCGTGCTGGTCGTGGGTCACGATCAGCGTCGCGGTGCCGCGTTCCTTGAGAATGGTGCGTATTTCCTCGCCCATGCGGCGTCTCAGGCGGGTGTCGAGATTGGAAAACGGTTCGTCCATCAGCAAAACGGCCGGTGCCGGCGCCAGTGCCCGCGCCAGTGCGACGCGTTGCTGCTGACCGCCGGACAGTTCGTGGGGATAGCGATGGCCAAGCCCCTCCAGGCCGGTCAGTTCCAGAAGTTCGTCCACCCGACGCCGCTTGTCGCCGCGCGAGAGTTTGCGTAATCCGAAGCCGACGTTGTCGGCCACGCGCAAGTGTGGAAACAGCGCGTGGTCCTGGAAGACCATGCCGACGCTGCGCTTTTCCGGTGCCATGCGAAACGTGGTGGTCGACGCCACCTGGCCGTTGATGCGGATCTCGCCGCCGCGCAGGGGTTCGAAGCCGGCCACGGCGCGCAGGGCGGTGGTCTTTCCGCAGCCCGAGGCACCCAGCAGGCAACCGATTTCCCCTGCGTGAAGCCCGAAACTCAAGCCGCGAATGACCAGTTCCTCGTCGTAGCCGAGCTGGATATCGTCGACATTCAGGATCATGAGGGAAAGCGCCGGTGAATGATGTCGATGACGGTTTGGCCGATGCGCTCGCGCTGCTCGTCGTCGATGATCAGCGGCGGCAGCAGGCGGACGGTGTTGCCGCGGGTGACGTTGATCAGCAGGCCCTGTGCGAGGGCGTCGGATTTGAGCTCCCCGCAGTCCTCCGTCAGTTCGATGCCGACCATCAGCCCGCGGCCGCGGATCTCGCGCACGGTCGGGTGGCCGGAAAGCCCCCGCTCGAGTTGCCGGCGCAAGGCAGCCCCGGTCTCCAGGCTGCGATCAGCGATATGGTCGTTCTCCATGATGGAGAGAACCTCCAGTGCCGCCCGGCAGGCCAGGGGGTTGCCACCGAAGGTGGTGCCGTGGCTGCCCGGCTGCATGAGTCCGGCCACCGCTTCCGTGGCCAGGCAGGCGCCGATGGGGACACCGTTGCCCAGTGCCTTGGCGCTGAGTACGACATCGGGACGGAGCTCGTCATCGTGCTGGTGTGCGAACCAGCGACCGGCCCGGCACATGCCGCTCTGGATCTCGTCGAGCATCAGCAGGGCCTGGTGTCGGTCGCAGGCCTGCCTGAGCGACGCCAGGTGGCCATCCGGGGCCACACGCACACCACCTTCGCCCTGTATGGGCTCGAGTAGCACGGCGACGATCTCCGGATGCTGCTCCAGTGCCGCTTCGGCCGCTTCGGTGTCGCCGAAAGGGACACGTACGAAGCCCTCGACCAGCGGCCCGAAGCCCTGCTGGATGGCCGGGTTCCCGGAGGCGCTGATGGCGGCCAGCGTGCGGCCATGGAAACCATTCTCGGCAACCAGCACGGCCGGGTGCTCGATGCCGCGCGCATGACCGTGCAGCCGCGCCAGCTTGAGCGCGCATTCGATGGCTTCGGCGCCGGAGTTGGTGATGAAGGCCCGGTCCAGGCCGCTGATGGCGGCCAGGCGATCGCCGAGTGCCTCCTGAAGGGGTAACCCGACGATATTGGCGGTGTGAACCAGGGTAGCGGCCTGGTCGGCGATGGCCTCGGCCAGGCGCGGGTGGGCGTGGCCCAGGCTGCATACGCCAATGCCAGAGATGGCGTCGAGATAGGAGTTTCCGGCCGTGTCGAACAGCCAGGCACCCTCGCCGCGAACGATGTCGATCGGCATGCGCGCGTAGGTGTTGAAGAGGTGAGACATGGCCGGATCGATCAATGGTTGGCGAAGCCCGCTATTCTATACGCCAACGACCACGGCAAGGCTGCTTCGGACCGGCATTCGGGCAACCCGCCCGGTGTCACCGCAAATCGTGGGTACTTGTCCGGCCAGGCACCGATGGGCAGGTTGCCCATCGGGCCATTCCTTACCGGATCTGGAAAATTACGGAGCGGATTCAGTCCTTGAGCTGGCTGGACACGAAGTCCCAGTTCACCAGTTTCCAGAACGACTCCACGTACTTCGGACGGGCATTGCGGTAATCGATGTAATAGGCGTGTTCCCACACATCGCAGGTCAGCAGCGGCGTGGCGTCGCCGCGTACCGGCGTGTCGGCGTTGGAAGTGGAAACGACATCGAGCTTGCCGTCCGGGTTCTGGACCAGCCAGGCCCAGCCGGACCCGAAGGTGGCAATGGCGGTGTCGCTGAACTTCTTCTCGAAGTCATCGAAGCTCCCGAAGTCGCGGTCGATCAGTTCGGCCAGCTTGCCTGACGGCTTGCCGCCGCCGTTGGGGCTGAGGCAGTGCCAGTAGAACGTGTGGTTCCATACCTGGGCAGCGTTATTGAACATGCCGCCGCTGGATGCGCGGATGATGTCCTCAAGTGACTTGTCGGCGAACTCGGTGCCTTCGACCAGGCCGTTGAGCTTGTCGACATAAGTCTGGTGATGCTTGCCGTAGTGGTACTCCAGGGTTTCGGCCGAGATGT
>SKZJ01000121.1 GCA_007127425.1 Wenzhouxiangella sp. | reverse complement strand
TACCATCGAACCTTCTGCCTCGCAAGCATGGCAATGGGGCTTGCGCTGGAAGCAGAGTCCAAAAACCGGTCAGGTCAACCTTGGATATCTGTCACGTTTCCCCCGTAATTCCGGGGACTTGGGTTCGAATCTTGTGTGTGCATCTTGGCTTCGGCTCTGCTAGACTACATGTTAAGAAAAACTTATTCCTGATATTGGTGACTAAGGGGGCGGGAATACCAGGGAATTAAATCGGGAACGATCATGACCGCATTCAAGCGCAGCCTGCTGATTTCGACACTGCTGATTGCCGGAGCAACTGCTCAGGCGCAGGATGATGTGCCGTGGTCGATCGTGCCTGAACGCGAGACGTCGCCGGCCGCGCTGTCTGACCGTGACGCCCTCGGCCTGCCGGGGCTGCGCCCGCGGCTGACCATGAGCATGCCGCTGGACCTGCGCCCGACCGAGCCGGAAGACGCCAACGATCAGGGTACATTCTCCTGGTCGCTGGAAACCTGGCGACTCAACACCGCCAGCCTGGCTCATATCCAATGCAACAGCGCCAAGCTGACCATCGACTCCTATCTGGCCGAGGACTGTCGCTTCGTCGACCAGCCCTTGCCGGACGACTCCGTCAACCTGGTGCAGGTGCGCGGCAACTGGACCGCGGCTCCCGGCCTGAATTTCGGGGTGGGTGCGTTTCACAGCCAACCCGAATACTCACCGGTGATCGCGCTCAATGAGGGCATGTACGATTATCGTGGCAACCATCGTGGCGAGCAGTTCGGCCCCGACCTCCTGTCAAGAACGGCGCTGGGTACCGAGGGTGTGGACCTGAATGTCAGCTTTGGTATCCAGACCGAACGCGTCGGCGACTTCCTGGTCGGCCTGCAGTTGGCCCGCTACCGAGAGCGGATGAGCCTGGCCGATCTCGGCCTGCAGCTTGACCACACGACGCTGGGCGATATCACCGAGTCCAGCCACTACAGCAACAGCGCCCAGTTGATGCTGGGGTGGCGCCTCGGCCGTTTCAGCGGCGAGATGCTTGGCAACCACCGGGAATCACCGCTGTGGACCGGCATCGATTCGAGCCCGACCCCCTCGGTGCTCAATACCTTCGATCTCGAGCTTTCCTGGCACGCGCCGCGCAACGCTTCGATCAGCATCGGCGTGAGCAACCTGCTCGACACCGCGCCGCGGGCCGACGAACCGGGTGCGGAGGCACGGCTTGATGATCCAATGGAAAACATTTACGGTCGGATTCCGTACGTGCGCTACAAGCAGGATCTGTAAACCGCACCACCCACTAACAAAAATCATATTCCACGGAGTGACGCGACTGCCATGTCTGCACCTCGCCTTGTATCTATCCTTGTGCTCCTGACCCTGGCGGCCGGCAGCCTGTCTGCCTCCCAGCCCTTTTCCACGCTCGAAGAGCGCATGACCGGCCAGGAGTTTCGCGAAACCGGCCTGCACAAGCTCAGCGACGAAGAACTGGCCGCGCTCAATCGCTGGATTCGTCAGCGCTCGCTCACCCTGGAGGAATACCGGGGCGAGACAACAACCGATCGCGCCGCACCGGCACGGGACGACGCCACCGAAGACACGACCGCAGATCGCCGCGGTTTCGAGGAAGCAAGCGAGCGCTCGCCGATCAACAGCCGCATCGTCGGCAGCTTTACCGGCTGGCGCGGCAACACCGTGTTCGAACTAGAAAACGGCATGGTCTGGCGCCAGGCGGAAAACGACACATTCGCCGTCCGGGAAATGGAAAACCCGGAAGTCGAAATCCGGCCCGGGCTGTTCGGGACCTGGCGGCTTTCTGTGGAAGGCTATAGCAGCGCGGTTCGAGTCGAGCGCGTTCGCTGAGCCGGGACCGTTGTGGCGGCGACTTCGCCGCCGATGCCCGCTACTCGGGCCGGTTGCGGCGCATGCGCAGCCAGAACAACCAGGCACGCCCGCCGATGTAGCCGACCCCACCGAACACGATCAGGACGATGGTGAGTGCCGGCGGCGGTAGCTGCCAGGCAACCGGGGAACTCATCCACCACCACAGCACGCCGATGATGACCGCGGCCATCGACACATAGGTCGCGTTGGTCGCCCGGTGGACATGCTTGCGCCAACGGCGAATCTCCAGCTTGCGGACATCCTCATCAGACATCTCCCCGAGCGGCAACTCGCAATGCGGACAGACGTTGACCATGCTGGAAATGCGGCGATTACAGCCGGGACAGTGAATAATAGCCATAGTCGGAAAGGGTAACTGAAATCAGAGCACGATTGAAATATGGGTTTCAGGCGTCATCGCGGTCGGGGAAGAAGCGCACGCACACCTGCAACCCGCCCGCTTCACGATTGGCAAACTCGGTACGCCAGCCGTAGAGATCGCACAGGCGCTTGACGATCGACAGCCCCAGCCCCGAGCCCTTGGTGCCGCCGGCCTGGCGACCTCGGAAGTGACGATCGAAGACGTGCGGTAGCTCCTCTTCGGCGATCCCCGGACCGGAATCGAGAATGCAGATCTCGCCGCGCCGCACCTCGACGCGCACCTCGCCGCTGGTGGTGTACCGCACCGCGTTGCCAATCAGGTTGCCCAGCGTAACGGCAATGACCGCCTCCGGTGCGATTACGCTGACCGGCTCGACCTCCTCGAACACCAGGTCCAGGTCACGGTCGCCGACCAGCGGTCGGTAGTTGTCGACCACCTGGGCGGCAATGCGCCCGACATCGTTGGTGCGGCGCTCGCTATCCGATTCTCGCTCGGCACGCACCAGGTGCAGGAGGGCCGTGGTGATGTCGGTGGACTGGCGTGCCGCGCGGGCGACGCGCAGCAGGCGCTCGCGGGTGCGCT